>CANREG010000100.1 GCA_947629565.1 uncultured Lachnospiraceae bacterium | reverse complement strand
TATCAATCGCACTCTGCCTGTTGAAAAAGACTCAAATGGCAAGAGGATTTGGTTAAACAGAACAGTTATATCATATGACAGAAGGTTGGAAATGAATGGAACAGAAAAGAATCGCAATCGTAACGGGGGCTTCTTCCGGAATGGGGAGGGAGTTTGTAAGGCAGATTGACCGACACACAAGGACAATCGACGAAATCTGGGCGGTTGCCAGAAGAAAAGAACGGTTAGAGGAACTGGAAAAGGAGATAAAGAATTGCTCCGTCCGGATTTTTCCGTTGGATATCTGTAAGGAGAATCAGCTTGATGGTTTGGAGGAGGCACTCCTACAGGCAAATCCCGGAGTCCGGATTTTGGTAAATGCGGCGGGGGTGGGGACAGCCGGAGCTTTTGACGGAATGACCAGACAGGACGCTTTGAGAATGGTAGAATTAAACGACATGGCGTTAGTGGCGGTTACCCATATGGCGCTGCCGTATATGACGAACCCCGGCCATATTATACAGTTAGCGTCGGCCTCTGCATTTTTACCCCAGAAGGAATTTGCGGTATATGCGGCCTCTAAGGCGTTTGTATTGAGTTTTTCAAGGGCCTTGAATGAGGAGCTTAAGAAGAAGGGCGTAAGGGTAACGGCAGTCTGTCCGGGGCCGGTTGATACGGAATTTCTGGATATCTGCAATCAGGGGATGAAGCCAAAGCCCTTAAAGCGTCTGGTAATGGCAAAACCGGAGCCGGTAGTGGCAAAAGCGCTGCGGGACGCCAAAGAAGGCAGGGAAATCTCCATTTACGGCCTGCCCATGAAAGGGGTATATGCGGCTGCCCGGCTACTGCCCCAGAGCCTTTTGTTAAAGCTGATGTGAGAATAACGCAAAGACTGTGAGGTAGGTATGCGCGAGATTAAGATTACCAAAGCGGAGGCGGGACAGCGGTTAAATAAGCTGTTAGGAAAATATCTGGATGCGGCGCCCCAGAGTTTTATCTACAAAATGCTCCGCAAGAAAAATATCAAATGGAATCACCAGAAGGCGTCGGGCAATGAAATCGTGCAGGAGGGGGATATAATACAGCTTTATTTATCCGACGATACCATTGCAGCTTTTCAAAAGGATATGAAGGCTAAGACAGACGCTACTTTGCAAGGTGATATTCTCTATGAGGATGAGGATATATTGATTCTCAACAAGCCGGTGGGTGTGTTATCCCAGAAGGCGCAGGCGGGGGATTATTCCATCAATGAGCAGATTGTGAATTATTACCGGCAAAAGCGAGGGGAAGACCATTTATTTACCCCTTCGGTCTGCAACCGTTTAGACCGGAATACCAGCGGGATTCTTCTTGCAGGAATGTCGTTGAAGGGCTCGCAGCTTTTGTCAAAGATGCTGAAGGAGCGGAGTCTTGAGAAGTATTATTATACCGTTGTGTCCGGTGTGGTGGAAGGACCGGATCGGATAAAGGGATTTCTGGCAAAAAAGGAAAACCACAACCAGGTCGTTATCTACGAAACCATTCAAGAGGCAAAAAGCGCCGGCGTCACAAAACCGGCATTGATTGAGACGCATTATGAACCGGTTGCGACAGGGCGGTTTCAGGATATGGAGTTTACGCTGTTAAAAGTCAGGCTGGTGACAGGGAAAACCCATCAGATCCGCGCCCACCTTCAATCTGTCGGACATCCCATTATCGGGGACGGCAAGTATGGGTGGAAGAACATAAACGGGAGATTGAAAAAGGAATTTGGCCTTACACATCAGCTTTTACATGCGGGGGAGATTGTTTTCCCTGAAAGCGGGCAACTGCCGGAGGCACTTTCAGGCGGCGTCCTGCGCGCCCCCCTTCCGGTTGAGTTTCAGGAGATAATAAGGAGTATCATATGGCAACATGGAATTCCAGAGGACTTCGCGGTTCCGGATTTGAAGAATTAATTAATATGACCAATCAGGTGTATGGAGAAAAGTCTTTAGCGCTGGTGCAGAAGATTCCCACGCCCATAACGCCCATTGAGATTGACAAGGCCACGAGGCATATCACCCTCGCCTATTTCGAAAAGGACTCTACGGTGGATTACATCGGCGTGGCGCAGTCTGTTCCCATCTGCTTTGACGCAAAGGAGTGTCACACGGATACCTTTCCCATGCAGAATATCCACGCCCACCAGCTCCGGTTTATGGAGGACTTTGAAAAACAGGGCGGCGTCAGCTTTTTGCTGGTTCATTTTACGGCGAGAAATGTCTTTTATTATCTGCCCTTCCGGGTGCTCAAAGAGTATGTGGAGCGGATTGAGCGGGACGGACATGCAAAGAATTTCAAATATGAGGAACTGGACTCAAAGTATTTCGTCACCCGTTCCGGGGCGGCGCTGGTTCACTATCTGGAGGCGTTGAATACGGACCTTATGGAGAGAAGGGATAACGCAACCGATTCGTGATTAAAAGCCACTCTTTCTTTTTTGGGAAACTTATAGTATAATTAGTATGTTTATCCGGACATAACGACGCTATATGATTATGATAAGCGATGCATGGAAATAAATTATGAGGAGAATAGATATGGGAAAGATAATATTGACCGGCGACAGGCCGACAGGAAGACTGCATGTAGGACATTATGTCGGCTCTTTAAAACGGAGGGTGGAATTGCAGAATTCCGGTGAATATGAGAAAATCTATATTATGATTGCCGATGCGCAGGCACTTACCGACAATGCGGATAACCCGGA
>CANREG010000099.1 GCA_947629565.1 uncultured Lachnospiraceae bacterium | reverse complement strand
TAATTACCAATCCCGTTCTCTGATGGCCTCCTCCACATCAATAGGAATACCAAACCATTCCAGTATATAGGCTACATCTTCTCCTATGCAATCACGGGCTACCGTTTCAATTTCGCTGCCGTTTTCATCAAATTCGTCCTGCAAGTCGTTAATGACACAGACTGCTTCGTCAAACTTTTCCTGAATAACTTCGGTATCTGTTTCACCGGTTTCTAACAGGTCAATTACCTTTTGGAGTTCGTCTTTTACCTTGTCTACCAAAAAGTTTGGGAAATATTCGTCCCAATACATCTCGTCCAACAATTTGTAATTTTTATCAAATTCTTTCATTTTAGTGCTCCTTTCAAATTTGTATCTGTTATTTGCTGGTTCCATTTTACCATCTCGACTATCGTCTCGATGGAGATACTCGTCAAATGGATAATCTATAAAATAGGATAAATACTAAAGCGAGAATCAACAGCAAGAGCCTGTGCTGGCCGAGGACAATGCTTACAATCCAGCTGACCGCCAGTAAAAGAATCAAAAGGAGCAGGGTAACCCGAAATGCGATTAAGAGCCGGCGCTTTCTGGTTATCAGCGCTGCAAAGTATGTAATTAGCATAATGACAGCCTGTGCCATAATCAATATCAGTAAAATCTTCATGCCCTCACCTCTTAGACATTATAACACAAAACATTTGTTCGCACTAGTCCCAGTTTGCATTTTCCGATAAAAATGCCATTATTTTTTCGTCAAAATTTTCCGGATATCTCCAAGAGCCGCAATATAATTTTCCTGTAAGCTTTCTTTTTGGCACATCATTGAATAACCAATCTGAAATCCGGCAATATTATTTAAAAGTTACGGTATGGCTTTATTTGTACAACTTTGAAAAATGAAACAGCGTTTCCTAAGGCACCTAAAATACCATAATCTGAAAGGAGAGCATGAGATGATGAATTATTTAGCCATTGAAAAAGTAGTTGGCAGGGAAATTATGGATTCCAGAGGTAACCCGACGGTAGAGGCGGAGGTGACATTGGCTGACGGAACCGTTGCCAGAGGAACAGCCCCAAGCGGCGCCTCCACAGGTGAATTTGAGGCATTAGAGTTAAGGGACGGCGACAAGGACAGATATCTGGGAAAGGGCGTTTCCAAGGCGGTAAAGAATATAAATAAGACGATTCAGGATGAGATAAAGGGCATGGACGCTTCGGACATTTATGCTGTTGACCGGGCCATGCTGAAGGCTGACGGCACAAAGGACAAATCGAAACTTGGAGCCAATGCGATTCTTGCTGTGTCCATAGCTGTGGCAAGGGCGGCGGCAGCGGCCATGGATATTCCCCTGTACCGTTTTTTGGGAGGTGTGTCCGGCAACCGGCTGCCGGTTCCCATGATGAACATTTTAAATGGGGGGGCCCATGCAGGCAACACTGTGGATGTGCAGGAATTTATGATTATGCCTGTGGGGGCAAAAAGCTTTAAGGAGGCGCTCCGCTGGTGCGCGGAGGTATTTCATGCGTTGGCGGCTTTGTTGAAATCCGAAGGACTTGCCACATCAGTAGGCGACGAGGGCGGGTTTGCGCCGGATTTAACCAGTGACGAGGAGACGATTGAATATATTTCGCAGGCCATAAAAAATGCAGGCTACGAACCGGGAAAGGATTTTATGATTGCCATAGATGCGGCGGCCAGTGAATGGAAGGGTTCCGAAAAGGGAGAATATATACTGCCGAAGGCAGGGACGAAATATACCTCAGGAGAGCTGATTGAACACTGGAAGGATTTGGTGGATAAATACCCGATTATTTCCATTGAAGATGCGTTAGACGAAGAAGACTGGGAGGGCTGGCAGCAGCTTACCAGGGAACTGGGAGACCGGGTGCAGTTAGTGGGGGACGATTTGTTTGTCACTAATACCAAGCGGTTATCCAAAGGCATTGAGATGGGAGCCGGAAATTCCATTTTGATTAAATTAAACCAGATTGGTTCCGTATCCGAGACATTAGAGGCCATTAAAATGGCGCATAATGCGGGATATACTGCCATATCCTCTCACCGCTCCGGCGAAACGGAGGACACGACCATTGCAGACTTAGCGGTGGCGCTTAACACCTGTCAGATTAAGACCGGCGCACCCAGCCGGACAGAGCGGGTGGCAAAATACAACCAGCTTCTCCGGATAGAGGAGGATTTGGGAGACAGCGCCGTATATCCGGGCATGGACGCCTTCCACGTGTGATGCGGCTATAACAGAATTAGCGTAAAAGGCGCGTTACAGATGATAGTTTTGTAAAGGGCTGCCCTGCATTTTGTCAGGGCAGTTTTTTCATGTTGGTGTATTTTTCGGAAGGCGTTTAAGATAGGGCGCAAAGAATGGAGAGCCGCAGGAAGTGAAAGACCGCAGGGAAGGTTGTCATAGATTTTAGGGAGTGTTATAATAGCCCTGACAAAAATCCAAGGAGTAAACGATATGAGATACAGACTGGTTATTTTCGATATGGACGGCACCATTTTAAATACATTGGAGGATTTGGCAGACGCCTTAAATTATGCCCTGAAATGCTCCGGTTATCCCCTGCATACCATAGAGGACGTCAGAAGGTTTGTGGGAAACGGAATTCCCAAGCTGATTGAGCGGGGAGTACCGGCAGGAACAACGGAGGAGGACAGGGAACGGGTACATAAGGATTTCATGGAGTATTATCAGGTACACTGCGCGGACAAGACCAGGCCGTATGCGGGCATTGTGGAGTTGATTGAAAAACTTAGGAAAGCAGGAGTGCTTACGGCTGTGGTGTCCAATAAGGCGGATGTTGCAGTTAAGGAACTGTGCAGGCAGTATTTTGACGGCTGTTTTGACTGCGCTGTGGGAGACCGGCAGGGAATCCGCAGGAAACCGGCGCCGGATTCTGTCAACGAGGTGTTAAGATATCTGTCTGTTTCAAGGGAAGAAGCAGTGTATGTGGGGGATTCGGATGTGGATATTGCCACTGCGGACAATTCCGGGCTGGACAGTATCATTGTAAGCTGGGGCTTCCGGGAGGTGCCATTTTTAAAGGAGCATGGCGCAAAGCG
>CANREG010000098.1 GCA_947629565.1 uncultured Lachnospiraceae bacterium | reverse complement strand
AGGAGGCTGTGTGACATGAAACTGGCGACAGACAGACCGGTACACATTGTCATTCTTGGCGCAGGCGGTACAGGGGATAAGACAGGGTGACAGGAACGAGGAGCTTCAGCCTTATGCTGTGGGCAGCCGCAGCCTTGACAGGGCAAAGGCGTTTGCAGACCGATGGGGCTTTCAGAAAGCTTACGGTTCTTATGAGGAATTAGTGCGGGACAAAGAGGTGGAGCTGGTGTATGTGGCGTCGCCCCATTCCCACCACTATGAACATGCCAGACTGTGTCTGGAAAATGGAAAGCATGTGCTGTTGGAAAAGGCATTTACCGTCAATGCCCGCCAGGCTGAGGAATTAATGCGTATGGCGAAGGAGCGCGGGCTTTTGCTGGCCGAGGCAATCTGGACCCGGTATATGCCCAGCCGGACAATCTTAGAGCAGCTTATCGACAGCGGAATCATTGGAGAACCGGTTTCCCTTGTGGCAAATCTCGGCTATGCCATGCGGCATAAGGAAAGGCTGGTAAAGCCGGAGCTTGCCGGAGGGGCGCTTTTGGATGTGGGCGTATATCCCATTCATTTTGCCCTGATGGTATTTCACAGCAAGGTGGTTAAAGTGGATGCAGACGCCTTATTTTCCCCGGAAGGGGTGGACTGGACTAACAGTGTCACTTTAACCTTTGAGGACGGCAAACTGGCGGTGCTTCACAGCACGATGCTGTCCCCGACAGACCGTTTGGGCGTGGTCTATGGAGAGAAAGGCTATATTGAAGTGCACAATATCAACAACTGTGAAGCAATTCGTGTGTATGATGCGGACCACAGGCTGATTGCCGCGCCCCCTGTACCGGAGCAGATTAACGGCTATGAATATGAAGTGCTATCCTGTATGAGGGCTATAGCCGCGGGGCAGACGGAATGTGAGGAGATTCCTCATGCGGAGACTTTGCGGGTGATGAAACTGTTAGATGCCATAAGGGCGCAGTGGGGAATGCATTTTCCCTGCGAATGATTTTGTTCAGATTCATGTAACGGCATATAAAACGAAAGGAGAGGGTACATATGTTAAAAAATTGGAAAACAGGAGAGAAGCCGTCAGCGGAAGAATTAGACCGGCGTTTAGACGAGGCAAGGCTTAAGTTAGCGGCGAAGCAGATTGCAATCAAGGACAAAAAGCTGCCGGTTATGGTCGTGTTGGAAGGCTGGGGGGCAGCCGGAAAAGGAAGCGTTTTAGGCAGAATCATCAAAAATATGGACCCCCGCTTTTTCAAGGTGTCTGTGATGAGCGAGATTTCCGAGGAGGAGAAGAGAAAACCGTTTTTGTACCGGCATTTTGTGCGGATTCCGGAGGCGGGGCAGTTTATGTTCTTTGACGGAAGCTGGATGGACGAAGTGACGGGGGACTATCTGAAAGGAAAGCTTAAGAAAAAGCAGTATGAGCAGCGCATTACCAGTATCAAGCGGTTTGAGCGGCAGCTTACGGACAACGGCTATCTGTTGATGAAATTCTTTTTCCATATTGGGGAGAAGGAGCAGAAAAAGCGGATCGATGAGCTTTTGGAGGATAAGAACACCAAATGGCGCGTAAGCGGTGATGATTTGTGGCAGAATAAGAATTATGACAAATGTCTCAAGGTGTATGATGAATTTTTAGAGGAGACTAATTCCCCCTCTGCGCCATGGTATCTCATTGATTCTAAGAACAAGAAATGGGCGGAGCTGCAAATGTTGGAGCTTCTTCTTGAGGGAATTGATACCGCTTTAGGGAACGAGCCTCATGCGGTGCCGATTTTGCAGAACACATTTCCGTTGAACGAACAGGCTAAACTGGCGGATATCGTATTGGATAAAGCGCTTTCTGACAAGGAGTATAAGAAGGAGTTAAAGGCGTGCCAGAAACGCCTGCGGGATCTGCATAACGAGATTTACCGCAAGAAGATACCGGTTATCATTACCTATGAGGGCTGGGATGCAGCGGGAAAGGGCGGCAATATAAAAAGGATTGCAGCGGCTTTGGACCCGCGGGGCTATGAGGTACACCCCATTGCCAGTCCGCTGCCTCATGAAAAGGCACGGCATTATTTGTGGCGGTTCTGGAACCGGCTGCCGAAGGACGGCCATATTGCCATATTTGACCGGACCTGGTACGGCAGGGTTATGGTGGAACGGTTAGAGGGCTTTTGCAGTGAAAATGACTGGCAGCGCGCCTACAACGAAATCAATGAATTTGAAAAAGAACTCTATGACTGGGGCGCAGTGATTATTAAATTCTGGGTGCAGATTGATAAAGACGTGCAGTTAGAGCGTTTTACGTTTCGCCAGAATACACCGGAGAAACAGTGGAAGATTACGGATGAGGACTGGCGGAACCGGGAAAAATGGGATTTGTATGAGGAGGCGGTAGATGAGATGCTGCAAAAGACAAATACAACCTATGCTCCATGGTTTGTGCTGGAATCCAATGATAAAAAGTATGCGAGAATCAAGGCGTTAAAGACAATTATTCAGGAAATTGAAAAAAATCTTTAGAATAAGGGGAATTGTGGCATACTAATTTTACGGGTTGGTACTTGCGCTCTGAAAAACGATATGGTACAATAATAGACGAAACAACGGTTTGAGTTGATTAATTTAAGTAAAAGGGAATAGGAGGACAAACCCAGATGACTTACGAAGAGGTATTTAAGAAATTTAAGGATATGTTCAAGGACACAGATGTCAGCAAGGTGCAGGAGCATCTGGCTTATCAGTTCAACATTACCGGAGAGGGTTCCGGCGCATTTTATGCAGAGGTAAAGGACGGCAAGCTGTCCATTGAGCCGTATGAGTACCATGACAGAGACGCACTGTTTATCTGCTCTGCGGAGAATCTGTTTAAGATTATTGCCGGCGAATTAGACCCTGTTAAGGCATTTACCTTTGGAAAATTGAAGGTGGAAGGTAATATTGATAAGGCGTTGAAGATTAAAGACCTGCTGTAATGAAATCCTGATTTCAGAATGGTTTTTATTAACAAAGCCCCCGGAACCCATTCCGGGGGCTTTGTGTATGCTAATCCTCGTTGCTTTTGATTTAGTCGCCGTTGCTTAAGTCGCTTAACTTCTCCTTAATCTCGTTAGATGTCTTAAGGATTGTAGAAACGGAAGCGGAAATCTCTTCTGTGGCGGCAGCTAAATTCTGTGTCTTGTCATTAACTGAATCAATGATATCATGGAGCTTCTTGGT
>CANREG010000097.1 GCA_947629565.1 uncultured Lachnospiraceae bacterium | reverse complement strand
CAAACCAAGGGCGTTTGATAAGATATAAAAATTTCTGGAAAAATTCTAAATCCCCCCCAACCTTACAAAATTGTAAGACTCCCTGTCACTTGCCTGTAATCTTTATGATTTATAATGAGGTATAGCTTGAAAAAAGCTATACCTTTTTTAATGTTTTTTTGCTTATAATAAGCATGTATGATTTTTGAAAATCGGAGGAGCCGCCATGAATGATTACAGGCAGATGTCAATAAAATATCTACAACTGAATAAGAGACGAAGTCTGGTGACGGTGTTAGGAGTTGCCATAGCCGTAGCGGTTCTCTATGCAATCCTGAATATGGGACTGTGCCGCCTTTTGCAGCAGCGCAGGCAGCTGCGGGAGGAACAGGATTACGAGATAGTTTTTATGACAGAGACAGAGGAACAGATAGCGCAGATTATGGCGGATAACCGGGTAAGGAGCGCCTCGGTGGGGGCGTATTATCAATACAATTACTATGGTTCCACTATGTATGAAAACGCCCTTTATATCAATACCCGGAATCCCTACCGAATGTCGTCCATATTGGAGGAGTTAAGGGAGACCTACAAAGTGGAAGGCAAATTAAACAGTTCACTTGCTGCCACCTATATGCAGGGAGAAAATGGAGAAGGTATTTTTGCCTTAATCATATTTGTATTGCTGATTTCCTTTATCTTTGCGATATTCGGAGTGGGCATCGTAAGAAATTCCATTCAACTGTCGATTTTAGAGCAGATTCAGGATTATGGAAATCTCCGCTGTATCGGTTCTACCAAAAGCCAGATGAAGCAGATGATTTATATCCAGGGAGCGGTGTTAGAACTTATCGGAAATGGGATTGGACTTGTATCAGGCTTCATTGCCAGTCTGATTATTGGATATTTTCTGAAATGGAAGGTGGGTTTCCACCTGATTCCGATAGTTCCGGTATTGGTTGCCTTTTTAGGAGATTTGTATTTTGCTATGGAGGAAAACTGTAAGGTGATTGCCGATTTGACGCCGGTTGCGGCAATCCGCGGGGAATACAGGATTCATAAGGAGAAAATTAAGGTTAGAAAACGGAGCATTTTTGGAAGGATTTTTGGTGTGGAGGGAGATTATGCTTATAAAAGCATTATGCGCAATCCGGGCCGTTTCCACAAGACAGTCTGGGGACTTGGCATAGGCATGGGCGCATTTATGGCGGTGATGGGAAGCACAGGAACCATCAAACGCTATATAAAGGAGACGGAAGAACGATATGGTTATTATCAGGTGTATTTTGAAAACTGTTTGAACACCAGAGAAAACGGTGATGATATACAGAGCAATCTGCCGTCTTACGAAATCTTAGAAGGTTTGAGCAAGCTGGAAGAGGTTAAAGAGAGCAGATGCATCTATTCAGCTATGGTGCTTTTAAATGATTATGAGGAGAATCTGGCGCATTACAGAAAAGACTATCTGGATAATACCTATGGGGGCAACTCCTTAAAAAGTATCATTGAGGCAAAGGAGAGGGGAAATGGGGATGTATCCCTGTTTTCCGATTTGACAGAGCTTTCCTGCTACGGTTATGCAGCAGATGAAATGGAAAACTACAAGAAGGTTCTAAAGGCCGGAACCTTGGAGGTCAGTGAAAATGGAATTATATTAGTCAACGGCGGTATGGAGAGGGAGGCTGAAGGAGGGGGTTTTCAGTTTATTGAAGTGGAATATACGGACTATCAGGTGGGAGACACTATCGATATTGTGGATATGGGAAAATTCCGTTCCATGATGAACGAAAGGCTTGTGGAGATGAAAAAAGAATATGAGAAAGAATTGGCAAAGCTGCCGGTGACAGAGGGAGAAGAACAGACCAATCCCATGGAAGAAACTCCGAAAGAAAAATTAGAGGATGATTATTTTGAGAAGAAAAATCAGGCTTTAAAGGAGTGCAGGGACAAACTTCTTGCGGAGGGCGCTTATAAGACTTACACCATAGAGGGAATTGTAAGCCGGGATGTGAACTATTGCGGTGGATATCCGGGACCGAGAATTATTCTTCCCTTAGACCGTTATTACTCCTTTACCGGTACAGATGAAACCATGGTTACCGGCATGAGGTATCATTTTGATAAATTTTCACCTTCCCGGTATGAAAGTGTAGTGTATGGCAGTGATGAGGTGGAATACGCTTATGGTGAGGACGTGATGCAGTCTGCTTATCCCGGATATATGTCCTTGATGGAGAGATTTAAGATTTGCAACCGGGGGCTTATGTTATTTGTGCTGTTTGTGGTTACCATGACGACATTGAATATTATCAATACGACTGCCAACAATTTACATCTCAGACGCAAGGAATTTGCCCAGCTTCGGGTAATTGGCGTTTCCCAAAAAGGTCTGATGAAAATGGTTATGCTAGAGGGAGTGATTTCCTCTCTTGTGGCCGCCCTTATTGGAATTGTTCTTGGCGTCTTGTTAAGTTTTATCTCTTTTGGACAGATGATAATCATTCTCTTTGACGCAAACATATATTTCCCGTTTTGGGAGGCGGCTGTAGGCGTGGCGGGCTCCACCCTGATTATCTGCGGCTCAATATATATGCCTTTAAGGACAATAAGGCAAAATATGGCGGCGGATTTGGCAACTGGTGGGGATTGACGGATGATTGATAAAGAAATATATGCAGGAGGAAGAATATATGGATATCGTAACGATGGAAAATGTCACAAAGGTATACGGTGAAAATGAGACAAGGGTGTGGGGACTGCATGATGTAAGCCTTACGGTGGAAAGAGGGGAAATCCTGGCAGTGGTAGGCGCCTCCGGTTCCGGGAAATCCACACTGCTTCATATTATGGGCGGGGTGGATATGCCGAACAGCGGAAAGGTTATTGTGGACGGAAAGGACATCACCACATTAAATGATGAGCAGATGTCCGTATTCAGGCGGCGGAAGATTGGTTTTGTCTTTCAGGCGTACCATCTGATTCCGGTGCTGACGGTGGAGGAAAACATCACCATGCCGATATTGCTTGACCACAGGAAACCGGACAAGGAGTATGTGGAGTATATTATGGACATGTTAGGAATCAGGGACCGAAGAAAGCATCTGCCTAACCAGTTGTCCGGCGGTCAGCAGCAAAGAGCCGCGATTGCGAGGGCGTTAGCGAACAAGCCGTCTTTAATTTTAGCCGATGAGCCCACCGGAGCATTAGATTCTAAAAACGGAAACGAGGTAATGACGCTTTTGCAAAATTCCGTAAAGGAATTAAACCAGACTTTAGTGCTGATAACGCACAACATTGATTTGGCAAGGGAGGCAGACCGGATAATTAAGCTATCTGACGGCGAGATTGTAGGGGTAGTGTCAAGTGACATATGAAAAACTGAGCTGAAAAAAACAGGCTCCGGTGAACCTTGAAAAATGCAGATATTAA
>CANREG010000096.1 GCA_947629565.1 uncultured Lachnospiraceae bacterium | reverse complement strand
TGTGCTTCGTCGTTGCCTACGCGCACTCGGGACTTTCACCCGTTAGAGCCCGCCCATGGCGGGCGAACCAAAAAGCCTCAATCCCTGAGATAACTCAAGGACTGAGGCTTTTCATATTCATGCAGTTGATGGGAGTTGAACCCACACGAGTGTTACCTCACTAGAACCTGAATCTAGCGCGTCTGCCATTCCGCCACAACTGCATTCGCATTACCGCGACTGTTATATAGTATATCATTTTCATAAAAAAAGCAAGTAAAATTTATCATAATCTATAAAATCCTTTATCCAACCGCTTTCAGTATATCAATATGCGCCGCCAGCAGCAAAACATCCCGCGCCACCGTAAATACGGCAACCATGGAAAGGTAAACCGCCAACGGCCACATTTTATGATACATATAACGCTTTCCATTCTTTTTTATCAGGGTAATCACAGCCCCCAGTTCATAATATAAAATCAGCAAAATGCCGCAGATTACAGCCGGGTTATATCTAAGCGACTGGATAAAATGCCCGCCGAGAAGGGCTCTAAGCGCCCTGGTTCCGCCGCAGCCCGGACAATAGATACCCAGAACCATATATAAAACACAGGGAAAGGAAGGCAGTACTCCCGTATGCTGTAATAACAGGAAAAACAGGGTGAGCAGCACTGCGCTACCGGTAAGTACGTTCACCAGCCAAAAATCCCTTTTCAACATTTTGTAATTAATATCCGGCACCAATATCACCTCTGTACACATGAAACATATCGTCTTACCTTTAACAATTTCATTATAACACACTCTTGAAAAAATCTACAAAAAAACTGTATGAAAAAAGTTTTCAAATTCCATCAAAATTTCTTTACATATCCTACACAATAATGCTATATTATTAATTAAAATAACTTAATATATGAATACGAAGGAGATTTCTATGGACGAAAATAACACTAATTTACCAGAAGAAAATGCACCATCTGAACCCATTGCCGACACGGAGGCAGCGGCAGAGACACCCAATAACGCCGAGCAGGCTTCGGATACGGCAAGCGAAGCCATTAACGCGGAGCCAGCTCCGGATACAACAAATGAAACCAGTAACGCAGAACCAGCTTCGGATACGGCAAGCGAAACCAGTAACGCGGAGCCGGAAACACGCAAATCCCCCTTTGATCTGCCATCCGACAGTCAAAGCAGCGCCGGCAGCAGTACACCAGAGAACACCTCTGCTTTCAGCGCAGGTTATTCCTCCGGAGGGGAGACACAGGGTTCCTCACAGCCGGTATCAGAATTTATTCCCCAAAAACAAACCGATATGACCGGAACCCTTAACCCCGACTACACTTATGAGGCAGCGGAAGAGTTTTCCAAAGGCTATGGCATTGCCTCTTTGGTATTGGGAATCCTGAGTATCCTGACAAGCTGCTGTTGCGTCGGCTTAATCTTTAGCATTTTAGGCATTGTGTTCGGCTGCGTTCAGCCCGCAAACGAAGAGGGCAGGAAGCCGGGAATGGCCATCGCCGGTATTGTCACAGCTTCCGTCGGCATTGTATTCTTTATCTTATGGGTGATTATCCGCCTTGTCTTTCCTGCAATGTTCTACTCATTCATGTAGAATAAACCATCAACTACAAAAGGGGTTCTGCATATCATCCATGCAGAACCCCTTACATTTTTTTGTTATGTCTGTTCTTACAATCTGAACTTGTGAATATTGTCCATTAAAATTTCTACCTTGTTCTCCAAATCCGTAACAATCGCTGCGGAGTTATCCACTGCCTTGGAAAGCTCTGAGGACATAGCCGAAGTCTCCTCTGCCACCGCCGCATTGTCCTGGGCTAAGCTGTTGAGCAGAGACAGGGATTTAATAACACTAGAGCGCTGTCTCTCTACCTCTTCTGTCAGGTTATCAATAGACTGAACTGAATCCACACAGGTTCCCAGTTCCTTATGAAGCTCCTCAAATATACGCTGCGCTTCCATCAGGGAATGTACCTGCTGGTCTACGGAAATATTGATCTCCTTCATGCCCTCTACAGACTTGGTTGCATTCTCCTGCAACTCTAATACCACTCTGTCAATCTCTTCTACCGAATCCGAAGACTGGCTTGCCAGCTTGGCAATCTCGTCTGCCACAACCACAAATCCCTTACCGGCCTCTCCGGCTCTTGCCGCCTCAATGCTGGCATTTAACGCAAGCAGGCTGGTCTGGTCTGAAATCTCATTAATCAGGTTCGCAGCCATATGAATCTGCTGTACGGAATTATGGGTGGAATTAATCTGGTCTGCCATATTGGAAATGTTCTTCCGGGTGGTGTTGTTCACCTCAATCAACTGCCGCAAGGTACCCATAGACTGCTGGCTGATGTCGTTCATTTCCCTTGAATTCTGATTTAAGTTGTCCACCTCGTTCTCTGTCTGCTGAATCTTGTCCGCCATAACGCTGACATCATCACTGGCCGTATCGGTAGAGCTTGCCTGCCGTCCCACATTGTCTGCAATGGAATCCACCGCAGCATTTACCTGGGTAATGGACTCCCGCATATTGCCGAAGGAGGCGTCAAACTGCTCTAATACATCATTAACGC
This sequence comes from uncultured Lachnospiraceae bacterium, assembly GCA_947629565.1. Classification (GTDB taxonomy): domain Bacteria; phylum Bacillota; class Clostridia; order Lachnospirales; family Lachnospiraceae; genus CAG-590. The sequence continues at coordinate 926 of CANREG010000096.1, read as the reverse complement.
CGTCTGCCACTGTCTGAATATCCTGCAACAGTCCACGCATATTCTCCTGCGCAATGCGCAGAGCATCCGCCGTCTGTCCAATCTCATTGGTCTGCCTTACATCCACATCCGTAGTCAAATCTCCGTCAGAAATACGGCCTGCAAAATCCTGAATCTTCTTAAGCGGCGCAATAATAATCCGACCAACCACAAAGGCAATCACCAATCCGATAATAACTGCCACACAAAATACAATTCCTACCCGGAACAGTACGCTGCGGTACTGGTCATCTATGGTATCACTGGTCTCCTGCTTTGCCAGATCAATATCATCTATGTAATTACCGGTAGATACAATCCAGCCCCACGGCTTAAAAATCTGGGAATAGGCAATCTTCGGCGCCACAGTCACGCCATCCGCCTTAGTAAAGTAAAATTCATTGTATCCGCCACCCTCCGGCGTCTGGCAAACCTTTACAATAGACTGGACAATCATAACTCCATTGGGATCCTCCAAATCATAACGGTTGTTGCCCTCATTCTCCACCAGAATCGGATGCATTACCAAAGTATAATCCAAATCATCAATCCAGAAATATCCGCTCTGGTCATCCCGGTATCTCATCGCACGAATCGTCTCTTTGGCGTCATACTTTGCCTCGTCCTCTGTCTTCTCGCCAGCCTGGAACTTATCATATTCCGCCTGAAGTATGGCAATCGTACACTGTACCTGAGACTTAATCTCCGCATTATACCCCTCGTCCTTGGCCTTCTCATATGCCTCATAGGCTGAGCCGGACAGGGACTTGATTGAAAGTACCGCATTGCTTCCCACAATGATTGCCGTCAGCACCACAATCACTGCGCTCATCACCATGATTGAAACAATCAGGCTTCTCTTTTTCTTGTTCATCATTGTACCTCCCCAATTTTTCTTAAACTATTCT
>CANREG010000095.1 GCA_947629565.1 uncultured Lachnospiraceae bacterium | reverse complement strand
TGTTATGGGATATTCTTCGTGCGCTGCTGTGGATGAACCCGCTGCTTACCTGCTGTATGCGATACCTGAAAGAAGATATGGAGGACATCTGCGACAAGGTTGTGATACAAAAGAAAGGCGGAAGCGCATATGAATACGGGCAAATGCTGTTAAAGAGCGTAAAGCTGTTAAAAGCACAGGATGCGGGAATGTCTGTTACTTTGGTAGGCGAAAAGGATTATAAGGACTTGAAACATCGGATTACAAAGATTTCAGAATATAAGCCTTATCGAATACCGGAAACCATTCTGTTGTGTACGGTGTGTATGTTGCTTTTGATTGGAATATTTTCACTGATAAAGCAGGGTTCCTATCCAAGATATATGGCAAACAGAGATATGTGCCTTTTGAATGAAAGCGGGGAGCTGTTTACGCTGTATGACAGTGATACTTTGCAGGCTGCTGTTTCTGTGGAAAACGGGCGTTTTTGCATTGACAGGGAAGTATTTGAGAAAGTTTTGGAACAATGCGGAATGGACGGCAGCATAGAAAACTTCTGGCTGGGATTTGGAGGGTATATGAAAATGCCGGGAATAGGTACGTCCCCTAATCTGGTTTATGTAAATTATGATGAGCAGGTAATGGAATTAACGATTTTTTATGAAAATGTGGAAGATCATTTATGGGAGTATATTTATAAAAATCTTCCATAAATATTTTCGGCATCAAAAATCTTTTGTAAAAAATTTATAAGGAGGGCAAATTTATGTCAATGGAAATTAGTAATGCGTATAGTAGCTATGTTGGCAATTCTGCATATGCTACAAGAAGCACTAATCAGAAACAGGCAACGGAGAGTCGTGAGACTGATAAAACCAGTACGGAAACACAAGTAGCCACAAGAAAAACAGCAGCAGATGAATTGTCTTATTTATCTGAGAAATATAGTAATTTTACTTTTGTTGCTGTGAATTATAAACAGGGTATGCAATATGGTTCAATGGCAACTACAAATATTGCAATCTCCCCGGAATTTTTGAAAAAGATGGCAAATGACTCAAAACTTGAGAAAGAATATGAGTCATATTTTGATGGTATGCGAAAATTAGATGAAGAAAATATACGAACCCATGAAGCAAGAGGAAGGCGTATGGTTGCACAAGGATGGGCGATTGATAAAAATGGTGGTATAAGTAGATGGGGTGTTAGTGAACCAACGAACAAGCGGCATTATGGGCAGGAAATGACGGATTATGCAAATAAAATTCGCAAGCAAAAGGCAGAAAAGGCAAAAGAACAAGGAAAATTAGAAGAAAAACGTAAGGCAAAGCGTGAACAGGAAGAACGTCTTGCCGAAATGCGGGCAGAGCGGAAAACAGAGAGCAAAAACCTGCAATCTTATGAGTTTAAGGTCGTGGGAAGTGATGTACGGGATTTGACGGAGAAAATGATTGCAGCCATGAAAAACCCGAACAGTGCCGCAGTATCGGCAACGGCAGGGCTTGACCTTAAAATCTGATGTAGGTTGGGAAACGGATTTCAAGTTACCAATTTCAAGGAGGAATGGATATGCCAAACATTACAAATTACAGCTATCTCTTTCAAAGTATGTTCGGCGGCAAAGGCACTTCATGGGGAACAGGAGGAACTTTGCCGGGCGTGTTTCAGTTTTCACAGTTAAACAGCAGCTCCATACAGTCACAGTTAAAGGCGGCGGGAATTGATACGAACAGCAAGCAGTACAAGGCGGTTATTCAGCAGATGACAAAGAGCGGCTGCACTGGCGGTATGTATACGAATGTGCAGGCAATCAAAAATCTGATGAAAAATTATGATAAAGACGGGGATTATATTGATCCTACAACGGGATTGGCAGGATTGCTTTTGACAGAAGAAAATGCAGAAAGCCGGAAAAGAATTATTTCAATTCCGGAAAGCACCCTTGACGATATGTTTGAGTTGACGAAAAGGGAATTTTTACAAGGTAACGGTATGGGGGATGGCGACACCACCAGAAGATCGGATGTTTACACGGATTTATACCGGAAAACGAATAAAAATGACCGTTTGGCGGCGGGCTACACATTATCGCAGTATGAAAGGGCATATACACAGGCGTTTATTGCGGCGGCAAAGGCGGCTGATCCTACATGGAGTGCAGGAAAGCCTATCAAACAAGGGGCTTTGGACGGCATTACCAGAGAAACGGTGGAAGCGAATTTACACCAATCCGGCAATCGGTTGTCAGCGGGGTTTGACAGGAAGATTTGATGTAAGCTGAAACGGATTTCAAATTATTAAGCACAAGGAGGGCAAAATTATGAGGATCAATGGAAATTTCTTTAACTTTATGAACAGCAGTTTATTTAACCGTTCTTCTATGGTTTCAAAGCTGCTTGGAGGCAGGAATGTCGGAAGCCGGAATATCACGAACAGAAATATTGCAAACAGGAACACAGTGCCGAATTTTATGAATGGTGTTGTTTACAGCAAGGGCAGACGTGCCGCTTCTAAGCTTTACACGCGGGAGGGTATGTTGGCAGGCGCAGGACAGAGACGGCATCCGAACCAAAGAAGATCGCTTTATTCAGGACAGGAAATACTGGATGCAATCAAAAAATATGACGGCTATACGCTCGGCTATGATGGGAAAACGGCTTATTTTCAGGGTGCTGAGGATTATTATAGAAGCAATAGCAAATACGCCGCCGGAAGCCGTCCCGTGGGCGAAAAGATGTATTTTAATCCGGCTGATGTCAACTCTGCATTGGGGATACACAATCCCAAACAGATGTCCGTAAAGGATAACGAGGTGCGTTTTGACAGCTACTCGTATTATCAATTTAAGGGGAATGACGGCAGAAACCATAGGGTGCTTTCGATGGGATCTTCTCTAAGAGCAGACACATTTGCCGACTTTGACAATTACACTTATGACAAAGAAGCGGTGGAGTATGCTGATTTTTGGAATAGACTGTCAAAGAACAGCACTTGGGGATTGGAACAAAAGTACAGTCAGAAAGAAATCAGAAACAAACTGGAAGAAGCGGGCATACAGAACGGATTTTTCACAGTAACGGTCGGCAACAATTCCCAGTCTTATTTCCTTTCGCAAAATGAAAATGTGGTTACACTTTTTTCAAAGGAAGATTATGACAAACGGTACGATGCTCTGGTCAGCGGAAAGACATTTCAGCTTGATAAATTCCAACCGGGGCAGACCGTAACTGTCGGCGGCAAAGAGTATGTCCTGAACGAAGACAAAGGAATTGATATTGAGTATGGGGCAGAAGTTTATTTAGGTGTAAAATAAAAGTCAAAGCAGGGGGATGATACTATGTCCATGACAATAAACAGCGTTTACAATGCTTATGCCGACAGCAGCACGAAAACGGCAGAGAAAAAGCAAGCCACAGAGAATACGCAGAACAGGCAGACACAACAGGCGGATGCCCCGCAGCTATCCTCAAAGGCGCAGGCGTATCTTGACAAACTGAATAAATCCTATGACAACATGGAGTTCCTCGTCTACAACTCCGGCAAGGACGCAAAGGAAGTCCTCTCCCACAGCACAAAGGAAGTTTCCGTTATGCTGTCCCGTGAGGAAATAGAGAAAATGGCGTCCGATGAAAAGTATGCCGCTGAAAAAATGAAAGGCGT
>CANREG010000094.1 GCA_947629565.1 uncultured Lachnospiraceae bacterium | reverse complement strand
TGGTACTAAAGTTCTAATATTTTAATATCGTTGGCTTATTCTGCTTATTTAAATCCTACAGTAAATTTACACTATCATCAGATGTTGTTTCGGTTGACGATAAGAAATGGAATGTGTATAATAAATAGTAGCTTCATTGGATTTTTGGGGTTGCTATTTATTTTGTTTTTATAGGGATTCTGAATGGTGTTTTTTTGATTAGCAAGGAAAAGAGAAAGTATGGAAAAGATTGTTTATTATGATTATTCTGCATTTGTGGTGCTGGTTATCCTTCTGCTTTCCATTGTTTTGAGGAAGATGACAAGAGGAAGGCGTAACCGGTGCTTTTTATTATTGGTATTGGTGGTAATGGCCGCTGTGATAGCAGATGTGGCGGCAATTAATTACGGCAAGCTAGGAGCGGGAAATGTGGCAGGAAAGTATGTCGCCCATACCTTGTATCTGTTTTTTCACTGTCTGCTGCCTGTCGTCTATTTTGCGTATCTTATCACCCTTACGGATACCTGGCATCGGGTGATGAAATATCCGGCGCTGTGGATATCCTGCTGCATACCAATGCTTGCAGTTACCGTGCTGTTGATTACCAATCTGGCAACCGGACATATATTTTATCTGGACGGACAGGAGAACTATACCAGAGGAAAGCTGTTTTACATATTGTATGTAGTATCGGCCATTTATGTGATAATCGGCGTGGCTTATATGCTGTTTTACCGCAGGCTGTTCAAGAGGGGAAAGTATCTGACGCTGATTTCCGTCTATCCACTGATGGCGGTGTCTGTGGTAATCCAGTTTTTCTTTCCCTATTATATTATTGAACTGTTTGCCAACTCGATCGGCGTTCTGCTTATTTTTATGATGATTCAAAGACCGGAGGATAAGATTGATACGGCCACAGGTCTGTCAAAATTAAGCGCCTATGTGCATGATATGCGGCGGATGGTGGAGGTAGAGAAGCCGGTTAAGGTAATCATGGTGAATGTGACTAATTACAAATCCCTGCGGGATATGCTGGGGTATGATGCAACCAATGAACTGCTTTTGCATGTAGCTGATGATTTAAGGGCCTTGAACTGGAACCAGCATTTTGGGGCGGAGCTATATTATCTGGGGGTTGGAAAATTCCGGCTGGTGGCAGAAAAACAGCATTTTGAGCAGGTTGAGGCTGTTGCGAATCAAATCAACGACATGCTTAAGCCGGACTATAAGCTGAACGGAATGGAACTGAATATGGTTGCCTGTGTCTGCATTACAAGGTATCCGGAGGATATCAATAATGTGGATGCGCTGCTGGCCTTTGGCAATGATTTAGACGCCAAGTATTTTACCGGTTCGGTGCTTTATGCTTCTGAGATATACAGGCCGGAGCATTATAACCTGATGCGGGATTTGGAGGGCATTATGGAGAGGGCCTTTGCCAATAAAGCTTTTTCCGTATATTATCAGCCAATCTATTCTGTGCAGGAGCAGCGGTTTAATTCAGCGGAGGCGCTGCTGCGGCTCCATGATGAAAAATACGGTTTTATCTCACCGGAAATTTTCATTCCTGTGGCGGAGCGGAATGGGGCAATCCATAAGATTGGGGCATTTGTTTTGGAGGAAGTGTGCAGGTTCATTGCCAGCGACACATTCCGGTCTTTGGGGATTGACTACATAGAAGTGAATCTTTCTGTGGCACAGTGTATGCGGACTAATCTGGCGCAGGAGGTTTTGGAAATTTTGAACCGCTATCATGTGTCACCGTCTCAGATTAATTTGGAGATTACCGAGACGGCAACCTCTTATTCCCAGAATGCCATGATGGAGAATTTAGATGTGCTGTCCCGGGCGGGCGTTACATTTTCTTTGGATGATTTTGGAAGCGGCTATTCCAATATGAGGAGAATCGCATCATTGCCAATCCATATTGTAAAGCTGGACAAGAGCTTCATCAGTGAACAGGGCAATCCCAATATACTGATTGTTTTAGAGAATACGATTCGGATGATTAAGGATATGAATATGAAGATTGTGGTGGAAGGCGTGGAAACCAAAGGCTTAGCGAAACAGTTTTCGGATCTTCAGTGCGAATACATACAGGGATATTATTATTCCAGGCCCATACCGAAAGATGAATTTATACAGTTTATTGAAAATGCGGGCTGAGCAATTCAATATTTTTCTACCGGTGGCGCAGGTATTGCTTGTCAGAATTAAAGAAACAGAGCGGAAACGCTCTTTTCTTTTTGAAAAATTTCAGGTATAATATAAATTGACAAAAAGTCAATAACGGATTTTGGAGCAGGGAAGGTGTTTATATGGCAAAAAGAATGAATGATACAGAGGAGAGGAAGAGGGAAATCTTAGATGCTGCGGAAAAGCGTTTTTTGCAGCATGGATTTTATCATGTGAATGTGGACGATATCGCCGAAGATGCGGGAGTTGTCCGGGGGACTGTGCTCCATTATTTTGGAACAAAGGAAAAGCTGTTTCAGGCTGTGTTAGTCCGGACGACGGAAAATGTGCTGCCGGGGCTTGAGGCATTGATTGATAATGAAGAACTATCCGTTGACAGGATTATGGGAACCCTGCTTACCATCTGCAATGTGGAATTTTCCAGGGGAAAATCTGTGATGAATCCCTATCTGCCTGAGAAGGACAGGATGTATTATTATGATATGCTGCATCTAAAGACCTGTTACATGCTTGCGGACTGCTTTGAACGGTTGATTGAACGGGGCAATAAGGAGGGCGTCTTCCACATCCGGAATCCCAAGGCGAGAGCCTCCGGGGCGGCGTTCGCTATTTTTGGCGTGGCAAAGTTAGAGCTGTCCGCCTCGGAGATGATGTATGAGTTATATCATATCGTGGAAAAGTTTCTTTTTGCGTCGGCGTGAGCGGCAGCTATGTCTGATTATTCCTGTATAAGCCCGGAGGCCTCCTCGTCAAAGTGCCGGCGGTAATGCTGTTTTTTGTACTCTGTCGGCGTAACCCCCATCTCTTTTTTAAAGCAGCTGATGAAATGGCTGTGGGAGGAAAAGGCAAAATAGCTGCTGATTTCCTGGGGCGTAAAATCCCCATAGACTAACATATTGGCGGCAGCTTCGATTCTCCGCTGGTTAATATAGCTGGCAATGGTCATGCCGGTTTCCTTTTTAAACAGGGTACACAGATAAGACTTATTCAGATTAGTAATCCGGGCAAGCTGTTCTAATTGGATTTTCTCCTGTAAATGTTCGTAGATATAATCCATGGTTCTGGTGACCGGTACGGATAACTGGTTCTTTTTTTTCAATTTTTTCATACGGTTCGCATACTCGAAAACAATTTTTTGGTGTAAATCTGTGATTTCATCTTCTTTTTTACACAAGTCCAACTGCTGGATATAGATATCGCTTAAGGTGTAGGCAGTCTCCGCGGGAAGTCCGCCCTCAATGCAAAATCTGGTAATCAGGGCAACGGTAATGATTAAATGGTACTTCATATTCCGAAGAGGATTTTCAGACAGGGTTCCAAGCTGCTCATTTTTTAAGGGCAGCATAATTTCCTTCAGGGTTTTTATGTCTCCGTTTTTAACTGCATTGTAAAAATTCAGCTCCCGTTCATATGGAAGGTGGGAAACCGAATATTCCCTTTGTAGAAATAATTTATGGGAAAGGATTTTTTCTGTGGAGTCGGGGGATTCTTTTTTCATGGCAGCGCTCCTTTTTTATATGTATTATCCAATATTTTTAGCTTTTTGTTAGGTTAAATAATGATTGCGTTAAGGTTTGATTTTTATAAGAATATTTTAACATAAATAAAAATATTTTTGTATACCGATATAGCAGAAAATGTTAAATTAACCTTACTACAAAACGGTGGAGAAAGCGGGAAGGAGGAATGAACAAACGGAAGCTTTCCAAAATGACGGATTATGATTACATAAGAATGAGCGGATAAAAGGGTTACATCAA
>CANREG010000093.1 GCA_947629565.1 uncultured Lachnospiraceae bacterium | reverse complement strand
AAAATTTGACATCAAAAAAGCAGACCACAAGCGGTCCGCAAGGTATTTTTTATTTATTCAACTGTCAAACTTCCGCGGCAATTTGTTCCCGGAAAATCCTTTTTTATTATATTCCCCTGAAAAGGATTTTTCAATGGGAACCCATATCGGAGTCTCCCCTTGTGAAACAGAAAAAAATAAGGTATAATATGGACATTTAATGCGTGCGAAACACAAATTTGGTGCGGGAAATATGCGGCGCATCAGCGAATCAGATGCGTACCTCGCACAACGATAGAGAATACGGAGAATACCATGTTAGAAAAAGCCATTGAAATAGCCGTTGAGGCGCACAGAGGCCAGATTGACAAGGCCGGTAAAATATATATCCTTCACCCCCTGCGGGTGATGCTGCGGGGAAAGACCGAGACTGAAATGATTATAGGCGTTTTACACGACACAGTGGAGGACACCCCCGTCACCTTAGATATGCTCCGCTTAGAGGGATTTTCTGAGGAGGTTTTATCCGCCCTTTCCTGCATTACCAAAAAACAGGGCGAGGATTACGGTGATTTCATTGGTCGGGTACTGACGAATCCTTTGGCTACCCAGGTGAAGCTTTACGATATTGAAGACAATCTGAACCGGGACCGGATTCCCTATCCCACGCCCAAGGACGAGGCCCGCTTTAAAAAATACGAAAAATATCACAAGATTATACTGAAGAAAATCCGGGACTATCAGCGTCAGGGCCTCTTATAAAATGTGCCCCTTGTCACCGCTTCGCTGCCGTATTTTTCCCGAATGGAATCTAACGCCCGGTCTAAGCTTTTCAGCTTATCATGGCTTTCCATATCGAACAGGTTCATCTGCCGCAGGTTCCCTTCCGTCACCTTATTGGCCGACACGCCAATAAGCCGTATGGGCTCCCCATCCCACAGTTCGTCAAACAATTCACAGGCAATCCGCATACATTCATCTGTCACATCCGTCGGCGAAAGCAGCGTCCTCTGATGCCGCCGCACGACAAAATTGCTGTCCTTAATCTCCACAGAAAGCACCGCCGCCTGTACGCCGTCCCGGCGCAGTCTTGCGCAGACGCTTTCGCACAGTCCTAAAATGGTCCGGTAGGCGTCCTCCGCCGCCTTAATGTCATAGGGAATGGTAACCGAGTTGCCATAACCCTTCTGCTCCTCCTCCGTCCGGTCCTTCAAGGTCAGGTCAATGCCGTTGGCAAAATTATAGATTACCTCCCCATGGCTTTTAAAATGGGATTTGAGTACATTTACATCGCTCTTCGCAATATCCCCAATCGTGTGGATTCCCAGGCTGTGCAGCTTTACCGCCGTAGACCTTCCCACATAAAATAAATCCTCAATGGGAAGTCCCCACATTTTTTCCGGTATCTCCTCCGGAAACAGGGTATGCACTTTGTCCGGCTTGGTAAAATCGCTGGCCATCTTGGCTAACAGCCGGTTGGAGGAAATGCCGATATTCACCGTAAACTCCAGCGTATCTTTAATCTCATCCTTAAGCTTATGGGCGAAAGCCACAGGCTCCCCGTAAAGGCTGCGGGTTCCTGTCATATCCAAAAAAGCCTCGTCAACCGAATACTGATCCACCACGGGCGCATACTTTTGGAAAAGCGCCATTAACTCCTTGGACCGCTCCCGGTAATACGCCATATGGGGCGCATAGGAACGGAGCGTGGGACATTTTTTCATGGCGGAGACCACAGGTTCCCCGGTCTTAATCCCATACCGCTTTGCCGACTGGGATTTAGCCAGAACGATTCCATGCCGCTTTGAAATGTCGCCGCCGATAATGGCGTCCATTTCCCGAATGTCCTCCGTCTCTCCCAATTCCCGCCTGCGGTAAAGGGCCTCCCAGCTTAAGTAGGCATTGTTGACGTCAATATGAAAATATAATGGCTGCGCCTGTCTGTCCGTCATCTCCCGGTCATTTCCTCCTTTTCTCCCGGCCAAATCTATGGTATAATATGAACACTTACTGAGCGCGAAGTGCGAATGTTACAAAAGCTGTTTTTATTTTATTATATTTGGCGTTCTTACGCAAATCCTTTTATTGGAGGTATAAAGCCATGCTCAAAGAAATCTCTCTTGAAGAAGGCCGCATATTGGAACCCTTTTTCCGGGACGCCTACGACTGCTGCCCGGAAGCCTTTGTTCAGGGAATTATGGGCCGGGGATTTACGGATTCTGCCGAGGAACCCACCTACGGCGTAATCCAGATTGGAGATTTTTGTTTTTTTGGCGGCGACGGTTCGGGAACCCTCAAGGGCAATGTCATTTCCATACTGAAGAATCTATACAAAAACCGGGATATTATCTTTGTTCCCCTGTCTCCCAGCTGGAACCAGCAGCTTGCCGACAGCGAATATTTTGAGCGGCATATCCGCTATGCAACGGAACACCTTGACCTGAAGGATTTTGACAGGGACGCTTTGGCTTCCTATGTCACCCGGACCACGAAGGACGGACAGACCATAGGAGAAACCGACGACTGTGATTTTATTATACGGCCTATTGGCGAGGCGGATTATGCGGCGCTTGGCAATGAGGAATGGAGCAGGGATTTAGGTTCCAATTATAGCGACTATGCGGAGTTTAAGCGATTAGGCTTAGGCTTTGTGGCTGTGGAGCGCTCCACAAAGAAAATGGTATCCGGCGCCTCCTCATTTTCTACAAGCCGTGACAGCATTGAAATTGAGATTGATACCGCGCCGGATTATCGGGAGCGCGGACTGGCGACTGCCGTTGCCGCAAGAATGGTATTAGAGTGTATTCAGCGGGGCAAATACCCGAGCTGGGACGCCGCCAACCTGACCTCCGTTGCCATTGCCGAGAAGTTAGGCTACCGCCTTTTAGAAGAATATGTCTGCTACAAACGCAAATATATCCGATATATCAACCGGCAGGAATAACCCTGTCACAGCACAGACTGAAACCCACCCCGGATTATGAAATGCTTAAGGGGAATAAATACAGAAAGGACCAAAACCATGAACACAAGCTGCAAGGAAATCCAATTAGACGGCGCGCCTGTCATCGAGATGAAGGCAGGGGGCTATTACGCCATTATCGCTCCCACTGTAGGAAGCAATATTGCAAGACTGAGAGATTGCAGGAAGAAAATCGAAATTCTGCGCTACCACAAGAAATCGCCCATGAAAAAATTAGTGGCCAATCCCTGTACCTACGGACTGCCCACCCTTTATCTGCCAAACCGTTTAAATCATGGCGTACTGCGGGTGTCTGACGCCACCTACCAGTTTCCGGTAAATGAGGGCCGTTTTCAGAACCATATCCATGGCTTTTTGCACACCCGCAATTACAGCGTGGTTGAGGCAAAGACCGAAGGGGAGAAGGCCATTGTAAAAACCCGGTATGTCTATGACGAGAAAGACCTGTTTTTCGATATCTATCCGGTAAAATTCCAGTCCGATTTGGAATTTGTATTAGACGAGGAGGGTATGCACTACAGCTTTACCCTGACCAATCTTTCAGACAAGCAGATGCCCTACGGCGTGTGCAACCATTCCTCTTTTCAGGCTCCCTTTGTAAAGGGCGGAAAGGGAAAAGATATCCGGATTCAGATTCCGGCCATCAAGCGGTGTATCGTAAATGAGCGCCGTCTGCCAACCGGCGAAGTCAAAGAATTAACCGCCTATGATGAGAAATATGTAAAGGGTACGCAGTTAGTCAACAAGGTCCCCATTGACAACGATATGTATCTGGTAGAGACCGGGGAGCTTGACGGGAAGCCTTTTTACGGCGCTATCATGACGGACCGGGTTACCGGCAAGCGCGTCTGCTACGAGGTGGACGAGGCTTTCAAATTCTTCATTGTCTGGAACGACAGAGGCACAAAGGATTACTATTGCCCGGAGCCTATGACCTGGATGATTGACGCTCCGAACCTTGATCTGCCGCCAGAGGTTACCGGTTATGTGGAGCTTGCCCCGAATGAGAGCAAGACCGTAAAGGAGCACATTTTTACAGCCTGACGTCAGATGATATTTATTCTATATGCAAAGAGGATACCGGGAATGACTGTA
>CANREG010000092.1 GCA_947629565.1 uncultured Lachnospiraceae bacterium | reverse complement strand
ATTCTGAATTCTTTTCCACCATATATAATATCGGATTATGGGGTATCCTATCAAATCCCATTGCACGAAACTCCCATTTATTGCACCAAACGACTATAAAGCCGTGTCTGCATATTACCTCTAAGTTCCCCGGTTTTCCACTAAAAGATTTCATTGGGCGGATGGCAAATAAATCCGGTGTGTATCCCGGCTGCACTTGCCGGAAGAAGGATGGCAGGAAGATTGCGTTTTAGGGAGAATGGCAGACCGCCGCTGTGGGGCGGTTTTCCCATAGCGGCGGCTCTCTTTTGTAGGGCTTCTTATCCTAAGAATTGCAAATTAAGCCAAGCATTGTTTCTACATAATGCCATTCAATGACAGGATCAGCAGAATACAGGTGATGATGACTGCTCCAAAAAACAACCATAAGCCAACCGGCTTTTTGCTCTGCACAGCAGAAGAATTCGATAAATAACCAGTCTTCCGCAATGCCGTTGTGATCGGTTTATAGAGCAGAAACGTGAACCCCGCATTCAGCCCCGCCTTTAACAGATTGAATGGCAGGAAGGCCGGAACCAGCAGCTTTGCAACCGCTTCACGGGGATAGCCCATGTAAATAGGGGCTATCAGATAGTTCCACAACATCATCACCAGCACCATTGCCAGGCTGCCAGCCAGCAGCCCTATGACGGCACCCTTCAACGTCCGCTTTTTCTTATAGATGACCGCCGCCGTGCAGGCAAAGGAACACGATGACACAATGTTCATGATGCACCCAAGAATCCCGTTTTCGCTGATCGTCACCATCTCTATCATTGACACGATCACAGATACGATAAAGGATGTCAAAGGCCCCCATATCAGACCGCCCAGCGTGATGATGATATCTTTCGGGTCATACTTCAAAAATAACACAACGGGAATCCGTCCAATCACCACCACTACATAGGCTATTGCACAAAGCATGGCGGTAGTGGTTATCCTTTTTGTTTTGCTGTCCATATACATTTTCTCCCTTCCGTAAAATAAAACCGGCACCTGAATGTTGGCTGTGTCCAGGTGCCGGATGGTTCAAAGCAGCATCATATACCAGCCGTGAAAGCCCGGCTGCCATATAACGCCTTATCTTCTCCTATCCAGACTATACTGTTGGTTTTGGAATCACACCAAATCCTGACTTGAACCTCTGCCAAGTCCTGCGTTTTCACGCTCGCGGACTATACCGCCAATCGGGAATTTCACCCTGCCCTGAAGATGCCTGTATTAAGTTGTCACGGCATGAACCGTCAAAATTCTATCTATAGCATTTCATAGGAAACAAGTTCATCCACCGGTATACGGGTCTGTGAGTGCCGCTCCGGGTCAGGCGCTTCTTCGTCTGTATATCCGACTGCAAGGATATTGATTGGCTCCAGTTCATCCGGCAGCCCAAATTCCCTTCGTATCACATCCGGCTTGAAATAGCATATCCAGACGGAGCCAAGCCCCAGCTCCGTGGCCTGCAGCATCATATGGTCTGTCAGGATTGATGCGTCTATATCCCCGGTCTGTTTCCCATCAAACGGGCGCACCCAAGCCTTGCTGTGGTCAGCACAGACGATGATTGCAAGTGGCGCACCGTAAATGTTCGCCCCCTTTCCTATCTTCCCAAGCCCCTCACCGCTCTGTACAGCAATCAGACGGACGGGCTGCAGGTTGGCCGCTGTCGGGGCTACATGGGCGGCTTCCAAAATCTTATGCAGCTTTTCTTCCTCCACCTTTTTGTCATTATAGCTCCGAACAGAATAACGCTTCTTTGCAATTTCGATAAAATTCATAGTGGCAAATCCTCTCTTTCTGTTATATACTGAACGTGTTTACTAACCGTTGCCCTAAATTTTAGCAGGACAGAAACTTTTTGCAAGAATGCACTTTTGGGGTAGATACTTCCCAAAAGGGTAGCTATTAAAAAGGAGTGGATACAGACAATGGAATACTCAAAAGACCAGTTCAACTGCCCGGTGGAAGCCACGCTGTTCCTGATCGGCGGGAAATATAAGCCGCTCATCCTCTGGTACCTGATAGAAAAACCGCTCCACTACATGGAGCTTCAGCGCATGATTCCAAAGGCGACGCCAAAGATGCTGTCACAGCAGTTACATGATCTGGAAGAATGCGGGATGATACACAGGGAAGTCATCCCGGACAAGCCGCCCAGAACCATATACTCGCTTACCCCGTTTGGGCGGAGCATTATACCGGTGCTGGATGCCATGTGTAATTGGGGAGCCGATTTCTTAGATGGGCTGGATATCCAGCCGCCTTGCTGCACAAAAAAATCAGCAGGAGAACCATGATAGGCTTTCCTGCTGTTCTTTTCATAAATTATAAATCCGGCTCCAATGAGAAAACTCCGCCGTCATATATAAGCCGTAAAATGCCTTTTAATTTATGCCCTAAATCAATAGCTGTCTGTTTCCCTGCATCGGTGAGCGGCGAATCAGGCCATCCCTGCGCCCGGTCTAAGCTGTTCAAAAGGGTCTGCCCATGTCTGACTATGTAGAAACCAACCATGTTTAC
The DNA here is from genome assembly GCA_947629565.1 of uncultured Lachnospiraceae bacterium. GTDB lineage: Bacteria > Bacillota > Clostridia > Lachnospirales > Lachnospiraceae > CAG-590. Next base: position 3,194 of record CANREG010000092.1, on the reverse strand, counting down.
ACCTCCGCCCTCAGTATAAGGAAGCTTTGCCAAACTGGCAAGAAATTACCTTTTGTGTAGTAACATCGAAAATTATAAACTTTTAAATATATAATGAGAGTCATTATCCCCGATAAGAAATTCTGCTATACCTAAAATCAATATCACTTAATTTATTACTTGCTACATACAGAGAAAAATCCTTTTCCATTATTTTATTTTGAGGCCCTACAATTATCTGCTTTACTGGATTAGGAGATATCTCCGTAAAATTTATTGGATAAAACGGTATTAGGTCATCACTTGTTACATTAAATTCAATCCGGTTTTTTATTACTTTCAGCATGTCATCATAAACTACAGTTTCAATTTCTTCATCACTATATATCCATTTTGCGAATTTATAAATTTGTTGAGAAAAAAACAATCGCCATTCCCGTTCTTCTTTAAAGGACTCATTTTTATATTTTAATGAGCGCATTAAAACACCACTTATCATTTGCTGAAAAAAATATTGACACATTTTATCAATTTTTTCCTCATCAAATTTAAGAGAAGGTATATTTTGAACAATCCAATTTCTCAATCCTTTCAATTCATTTAATACTTTCAAAGCTTCTTCAACAATGACCTCATTAATTTCTTTTACCGTTTTATAGTCAACCTGCTCAAATCTTAAAATTCCCTTGTATGTATTGCAATAATCTTCCAATTCTTTCACCGAAAATCCAAGTGAACACCCTTTTCCATTGTCTGCATATCCACGCCATTGACTCAGCACATCCCCATCTTCACAAAAACAAACAACGAAATTTGTAATTCCTCCTCTGTCAAATTCGTACCTGAGAATATCATATTCCCAATCTAAAAGTTTTCCCAATGCATCATGGTTGGTGCTACCCATATATTGCAATGGAAATTCATCTTTCCTATATTCATCTTCAATTGCATCCAATATACCCGGAAAAAACATTTTTACTTCTTCGTAATCGTTACTTTTTGTAATATCACTCATTCGCAGAGTTTTTCCTGATAATATATTCGCCATCTTATAATTATCACAATAGTGATATACTAATTTATCCATAAACATAATCCCCTTTAACTGGCATAAAATGGGCATTTCCTGAAAAAAGTTGTAAACAGGTGATAGTAATTACCTGCACATAAAATTATAGTAACACTGCAATATAGATTAAACAATATACTTTTCAGATAAATGATGCTTTCTCAATAATCTGCCGTTATTCCATCTCCCTGAACGTGCCAGCCATTCCTCCCACAAGGCTCCACTGGCGCTGCATATAGGATTTCAAAATTTCTGTGCTTTGCCGATATGCCTCACAAGCCATTGACGGATTATCAAAATGTTCCATGATTGCACAGGCGGCACAGTACCCGCTCTCCATTCCGGCAGATATTCCTTCGCCCATAGGGTTCAGAAACCCGGCGATTTCTCCGGCGAAAAGGACACGCCCCACACCATAATCTACCCGGCATCCCGGACGGATATGCGGCATCAGCCACTTTTCGCTCTTGGTCTGCTTACTGATACACAGGTGATGATTTTCTTCCATATAGGCAATGAAACGCCCATAATAATAGTCAATCTTATCCATATCCTTCACGGACACGCCAAGCACCAGCAGGTCATCCTTTACGTTGAACCACGCATCATATTCCGACAGTTCCGGCTGCAGGTACGCATAGAAGTAATGCGGGTCTAAATCTATGCTGCCTTCGTTGAATGTCTGAAATGTGGTTATGTATCCGGGAACCTCCCCGGTAATCTTCCGCTTCAATGTCCCGACAACGCCCTCGCAGTCCAGAACATACCTTGCACTTTCTATATAATTGTTCTCCCCATGCAGGCTGACTTCCACAAATCCATCCCTCTCCGTGCATGAAAGGGCTGCCACTCCATCCCTGACCTCTGCGCCGCTTTTTCTTGCCTTTTTAGCAAGCCACCCGTCAAAATGGCTGCGCCATACATTCAGACCTTCCTGCTCAAAGCGGTATTCCTTCCCCTTATCGTCCGTAAAGATCATGCCCCTGTTCTCTGTCGGGGTACACATGGCAGACTCCGGCACATCCTCCCCGAAATAACTTTTCACAAGTTCCATTGATTTCTTTATCAGAACGCCCGAACAGGACTTATACCTCGGCATCCTGAACTTCTCCACCAGAAGAACCTTATAGCCTTTTTCCGCTAAGACCTTGGATGCCGTACATCCCGCAGGCCCCGCCCCGACCACTATCACATCATACATTCGCATATCATCCTCTCTGCTGTTTCCTATTACTTCGGCAGAATACCGTTCCCACTAAAGCAAAAATCTCCATTGATTATACCATAGAAATTTCCTTCTTTTTACCAGATGGCATGAAACGACTATTTTCCTGGAATGAAAAGCAAAAAAAGCCTGCACAATTCCTTATCATTTTCCCATTATATTTTTACCGTTTTACCCATATACTATTTGGCAAAACTACCGGCTTTTGCCAAATGGTTTCACTTTTGCCAAACTGTATCAGATTTTCGCCATTTTCCCTTATTACAACAGCATTTTCAGACAAAGAAATACATCTTTCAGCTAAAATCCACAATATCCTATTCTTTTTTACCTTTTCCCGACATACTATTGCGGAAACCCCTGACTTTTGCCAAATAGTATACTTTTGCCAAATTGTATCAATCGCCATGTTATCAGCGGTATCAAAAAGACCAAAAAAGAGGGGTCCACCCACCACCGTGATGAACCCCACCATGCCCAAAATCCCTTGATTTCAAGCCATTTCTATACACTTTCGCCAAATCGTACAAAATTCCTATGGCATCAATTATTTATAGCCGCCTGCGCTGCTGCCAGTCTTGCGATTGGCACACGATACGGTGAGCAGGATACATAGGTCAGCCCTACTTTGTGGCAGAACTCCACGGAAGACGGATCGCCGCCGTGCTCGCCGCAGATACCCAGTTTGATGTCGGGTCTGACAGCGCGGCCCTTCTCCGCAGCCATCTGTACCAACTGCCCTACGCCGTTCTGGTCCAGTCTTGCAAAAGGATCGGACTCATAGATCTTGTTCTTATAATAGTCGCCCAAGAATTTGCCCGCATCGTCACGGGAGAAACCGAAAGTCATCTGCGTCAGGTCGTTTGTACCGAAGGAGAAGAACTCGGCTTCTTCGGCGATCTCGTTTGCCAGAAGCGCTGC
>CANREG010000091.1 GCA_947629565.1 uncultured Lachnospiraceae bacterium | reverse complement strand
TTCCTTTTTCGCTAAAATGTAGTATACTATCTTTCATAGAGGATACCTTCTTTCGTGTTGTATTTGTTTGGTTTTTTATATTTTAACACAAGTTGGTATTCTCTTCTCTATTTTATTTTCCTACAAAAACTTTACGCTAGCGCTATTTTTTATTGAAATATTCCTCCCGCATTTTCAGTAAAATTTTCTTTTCCAGACGGCTGACCTGCACCTGGGAAATTCCTATCTCCTTCGCAATTTCCGTCTGCGTCCGGTTTTCAAAATAGCGGAGCTTTATAATTTTTTCCTCCGTCTCATTGAGGCCGGACATTAATCCTTCTATTACAATGCGGTCCAAAAGCACGCCCTGGGCGTCTCCCTCATCTGCAATCTTATCCATGAGATATACCGCATTGCCGTCATTCTGGTAAATGGTCTTATAAATGGATTCCACCTCTACATTGGCCTCTAAGGAGGCTACGATTTCCTCCACATCGATTTCCAACAGTCTGGACAGTTCTTCAAGCCTTGGCTCAATGCCCGTCCTGTTAATGATCTCCTCCCTCGCCTTCTTTACCTTGTAGGCCGTCTCCTTAAGCGTCCGGCTCACCTTAATCATGCCGTCGTCCCGGAGAAACCGTTTTATCTCCCCGGTAATCATGGGAACGGCATAGGTACTGAATTTTACATCAAAGGAAAGATCAAATTTATCAATGCATTTCATCAGGCCGATACAGCCAATCTGATATAAATCCTCCAGCTCATGCCCCCGTCCGAGGAACCTTCTCGCCACTGCCCACACCAATCCGAGGTTCTCGGTCACAAGCTGCTCTTTTGCGTCCTGGTTACCTTCTTTTGCAAGCCTTAATAATTCCAAAGTCTTGTCCATGACGCCTCCACTATTGATTTTCTTTTATTGTCTCCTCCTCCGCTTCTCCGGTCTCCCAGTCCTCCTTTGTTTTTCCGATTCGTTTCCACATAGTGACAACGGTTCCCTTTCCCACAGCAGATTCCACCTTAAGGTCGTCCATAAAGGCTTCCATAAAGGCAAATCCCATTCCGGAGCGTTCTAACTCCGGTTTGGAGGTGTACATGGGTTCCATGGCCTTTTCAATATCCGGAATCCCCACGCCGTAATCCGTAACAATAATTGTAACCAGTTCATTTTCGATGCGGGTTTCAATCCGGATTCTTCCGTCCTTATTTTCATATCCATGAATGATGGAATTGGTCACAGCCTCCGACACTGCCGTTTTGATATCCGCTACTTCCTCCAAGGTGGGATTTAACCTTGTGACGAAAGCCGCCACTACCACTCTTGCAAATCCTTCATTGCGCGACACGCTGTCAAACTCCACTACCATCTGATTGTTATACTGTTCCATAATACTTTCCCCTTTTCCTGTTTTTTAAGTAATCTCTTTTAAGTTCTCCCTTTTATATTATTGATTAAATATTAACTGTAGTTAATATTCATTTTCAATCACCTCTAACGCCGTCTTGGTATCCTTCTGCGTTCTGGCAATCCGGTACAATCCGGAGATTTCCAAAATTCTGGAAATCTTATCATGCACGCCGACAATGTACACATTGCCGTTTAAATACCGCACCTCACGATAGCGTCCCATTACCAGTCCGATTCCGGAGCTGTCCATAAAATGCGTATGCTCATAATTAAAAATCACATTGCGGATTTTTTTACCGGTAAACAGCGGGTCTGTCTTTTCCCGCACAATCCCTGCCACATGATGGTCAAGCTCTTCCGGCAGGTCAATAATCAGGGTTTCTCCCTTTACTTGAAATAACTGCTTCATATTCTTTTCCTTCACTTTCCTATAATAATAAAAGAAAGACAATAACCCTCTAATCAGAGTCATTGTCTTTTCCTTCGTAGCTTATTCTTTTGTCCTTTGTTATCCGTTATCGAATTATTCCGAATATTATCTGCGGTTAAATTTATCTATTCAGAAAGATAGTCTGAGATTTCTTCTATATGACTACTTTCGGGATAGCTGTCCTTAAGTTTGACAAAGGCCGCCTTTGCCTTCTCCTCATCCTGATTGCCCAGATAGGCTTTCCCAAGATAGTAATATGCGTCTTCTCCTTCCTGTAACTGGAGGGCTACATTGCACATATTGATTGCCTTTTCAAAATCTTCTTCTGTAATTGCCTTTTGTGCCTCTGTGCATAAAGTCTCATATGCCGTATTCGGTATATTGTCCTTGATTACCTGAAAGGCTTCCTTGGAATCCTGCTTTTGATCAGCCGCCTCTTTTTCTTCCGCCTCTTTGTCGGCGGCCTGTTTTTGCAGGGTGCTAAGCTGGCTTTCCAAATCAGAAATCGTAACATTCTTCTGGGAAATCTCATCACTATAGGTAAGCTGCAGCTCCCGGTTTTCCTTATTGGCCGAATTGAGCTTTGTAGGAAGAATCAACAGCCAGAATGATAAAATCCCCAATATCAATCCGACAGATACATAAAGCAGATTGAACTTATTATGGTTAATCTCCTCATAGGAGCCGACGGAAGAATCCGGGTCCTCCACATCATCAATATCATTTTCAAAAAAGGTCTTAATATCAGACCTAAGCTGATCCTCGTCCGTATAAGCAGAATCCACATCAATTCTTGTGCTGCTCTCCTTAAGCCCGATAATATCCCGCGGCGTCATTCCCATTTCCTTCAGATACTTTACAGCTAACGTATTGTTCTTGTCAATACGCAGAACCCGTTTCAAGGCTTTCTTCGCCTTATCCGGATTCCCATTGTCCATATAGAGAAGGGCCAGCAATAGATATCCCTTGACAAAATGAGGATATCCGGAAAGGATTCTCTTTAACTGGATAAAGGCCAAATCCTTGGTTCCTTGTCTGGCATGCATAAGCGCCTGATTAAACTGCTTGGCTAACTGATTGGCTTCCTCTAATTCCACAGGGTCCGACTGCACCTGCCTGATATAGTACTGGGCAATGTTGCCGTCCCCCGGCAGATAGTTACTGCTCATCACCCACTGGGTAAGCCCTAAAATGGTCTCTCCCATTTCATAGTAAATCAGCCCTAACAGATTGCGGGCGTTAATATTCTGCTTGTTATACTTTAACGCTAAATTCAATGCATCAATAGCACCGGTTAGATCTCTGACACTGGCTCTGTCTAACCCCAGATTATAATAATAACCGGAAGTATTATAGGCCTTTGCCAACAGTCGATGGCTCATGCCGCAATTACTGCAGTGTCCGTTCTCTAATACAGGTGCTCCACAATTCAAACACTCCATATTCTCACCACCTATTGCGACTGTCTGTCATTCAACTGTTGTAACATTTCCTCTAATACATCTGTTATATCTTTTACATCATTCTTATATATTGCATCCTCAGCCTGGGCAATCTCCAAGCTGGGCTTAAACTTTCTAATCTCCTCATCGAAATTAATCATAATCTATACTCCCAAACCGAGTAAGTTACCGGCCAGATATAAGGAGCCTACGCAAAATAAATACTGTTCATCAACATGGCTTTTCCCATAGGCAAAGCCTGCTTCTATATCATCAAAGGTGGTAATCTTACTACCAGAAAAATGTCTAAATGCTTCTTCCACATCTGCTGTCCCAGCCGATCTGTCGCCGTCATATCTCACAATAATAATCTCCTGAAAAGGAATCATGCAAAGCCGCTTAATCATAGCTTCATAATCCTTGTCCTTTGAGACAGCAAATAATAAAATCTTCTGTTCCTCCGGGAACAGCACCTCTAAGGTTTTGCAGAAAGCCTCTATGGCTTCTTCGTTGTGCGCGCCGTCAATGTATATATGGTTCGCAACACATTCCATTCTGCAGGGCCAGACCATATTCACAAGTCCCGCCTTCACTATATCTAAATATCTATCGGTTAATCCGTTATTAGCAAAATCAATTCCTGCCTGTCCAAAACAATCCCGGCAGGAGTTTAACAAAATCTCAAATGCCTTTACAGCCAAAGCTGCATTGTCCAATTGATAAAGAGCGGTTCTTCTTATTTGCAGACCGCTATATTCATAATAACCACTATTGAAAGAAAAATCAATGGTTTTTTTCTTAATTTTTAATATTTTATACTGAAAATCCCTTACTGCATGGTAATCCGCTTCCATATTTTTACAAAAATCAGTTATAATTTTCGTTTCCGGTCCCCTTCTGTCAAAAAAAACCACAGGAACCCCCGGTTTGATAATGCCCGCCTTTTCTCTTGCAATCTCCTCAACCGTATTTCCCAAATACTGCATGTGGTCAAGTCCTACAGATGTGATAATGCATAACGCCGGTTGTACCACATTGGTGGCGTCTAATCTTCCGCCCATGCCGGTTTCAAAAATCATAAAATTCACACCCTGTTTTTTAAAGTACAGCGCAGACATTAAAAACAGCAATTCAAAAAAAGAAGGGTGGGGAATCCCCTGCCTTTTTGCCGTTTCTATATACCCCATGACCTCCTGAAAAATTTCCATAAATTCCCCGTCAGAAATCACTTCCCCGTTTATCCGGATTCTCTCATTTATTTTTACTAAATGGGGAGAGGTAAAAAGTCCCACCCTGCATCCCGCTTCCGTTAATATGGACGCCAAAAAAGAGCAGGTAGAACCTTTCCCATTGGTACCTGCCACATGGACAACCGAACAGCACTGCTCCGGGTGCCCCATTAATTCTAATATCTGATTTAAGTTATCCGTTCCCAATTTTTTTCCAAAAAGGGGAACGGACATAATGTAATCTACACATTCCTGATATGTCATTTTATCTCAACCTTTTTAACTGGATTCATTGATGAACATAAATTTTCAATCCGTCAACGGTTGTCAACCTTCTCCGGATAGAGGTCATGGTTAGAAAGCCGGTTCCATGCAACCTCTTCCCATCTGGTGTCCGGCCTTCCGTAGTTGCAGTAAGGGTCGATGGAGATGCCGCCTCTTGGCGTAAATTTTCCCCATACCTCGATGTATTTTGGATTCATTAACTGAATCAAATCTTTCATGATAATGTTGACACAATCCTCATGGAAATCTCCATGATTGCGGAAACTGAAAAGATAAAGCTTCAGGGATTTGGATTCCACCATCAGTTTATCCGGCACATAGGAAATATAGATTGTGGCAAAATCCGGCTGTCCGGTAATGGGACAGAGGGAAGTAAATTCCGGGCAGTTGAATTTCACAAAATAATCGTTGTCCGGGTGCTTGTTGACAAAGGTCTCTAATATCTCCGGAGCATAGTTGTCCGGGTATCTGGTGCCTTGATTTCCCAAAAGGGTAACGCCCTCTAATTCCTCTTTTTTTCTTCCGCTCATACACACTCTCTCCTTAGATTTTATTTCCCCGGTTCTGTGTTTTTCATATTATCATGGGGGGTATTTTGGATTAGCGTATTCCCAACAACACCGGCGCTCGGTTATGGAATTTTTCAAAACAAGTTTTGCAAAATTCCATAAAGGTCGCGCCTTGTGTTTTGGGAAATACGCTAATCCTATTTACGCTCCGATGAGGATATAAAAAACGCAGAACCTCCGCCACGCCCGACGCCGGTTACTATGTTGCTACGATTCGTAACAGATAAAAACAGTATAGTATCAATGGCAAAAAATTGCAACGATAAATGCGATTGTATCAGCGCAGACAGCAGTTAAATTTTTCAAAATGAATGTACTTGAGTTTCCGTTCTTTTCCTAGTTACCTATTAACATTCCTACTTTCTTTTCCACAAAATTTAAAAAAACACAGAA
>CANREG010000090.1 GCA_947629565.1 uncultured Lachnospiraceae bacterium | reverse complement strand
TGGCTAAAAGCTGACGCTGCCCCTGGCTTAAGTTAGCGCCGTCCCCGGTAAGGACTGTGTCGTACCCCTGGGGCAGATGCTTGATAAAGCTGTGGGCATTGGCAAGCCTTGCCGCTGCCTCCACCTCCTCGTCCGTCGCATTTAAATTGCCGTAGCGGATATTCTCCCGGACGGTAGCCGTAAATAAGTGGGTGTCCTGTAATACAATCCCCAGAGAATGGCGCAGGTCGGCTTTTTTAATTTTATTGATATTGATGCCATCATAGCGGATTTTTCCGTCCTGTATGTCATAAAAGCGGTTAATCAGATTGGTAATGGTAGTCTTTCCGGCTCCGGTAGAACCTACAAAGGCAATCTTCTGTCCCGGCTTGGCGTATAGCTTGATGTCGTGAAGGACCATTTTTTCATCATTATAACCGAAGTCCACGCCGTCTAAGACCACGCCGCCCTGCAACGGTTCGTAGGTTACGCTGCCGTCTGCCTGGTGCTCATGCTTCCACGCCCATTTACCGGTATAATGCTTGTCGCTTTCCGTAAGCTCGCCGTCTTTTTCCTCTGCCACCACCAGTTTCACATAACCGTTATCCGCCTCCGGCTCTTCATCTAACAGCTTGAATACCCTCTCTGCCCCGGCCAAAGCCATAACAATGGCGTTTAACTGCATACTAATCTGGTTAATAGGCATATTAAAGCTCTTGTTAAAGGACAGGAAGCTGGCAAGCGTTCCCAGTGTCAGATTCGTAATCCCTCCAAGCGCTAAGATACCGCCCACAATCGTACACACCACATAACTCATGTTTCCTAACTGTGCATTGACCGGTCCTAGCATATTGGCAAATTTATTTGCCTGATAAGCGCTTTCAAACAAGCGGTCATTTAAAATGTTGAAATCTTTTAAGCTCTCCTCCTCATGGCAGAACACCTTAACCACCTTCTGCCCGGACATCATTTCTTCAATGTATCCGTTGACGGCTCCGATATCTTTTTGCTGCTGTACAAAATAGCTGCCGGACTGCCCGGCCACCTTCTTTGTTACTAAAAGCATAATTCCAACCATAATCAGGGTGACAACGGTAAGGGGAATACTTAACCGAATCATGCACACCAGAACAGTGACAATGGTAATGCCGCTGTTCAAAAACTGGGGCATACTCTGGGAAATCACCTGTCTTAGAGTATCAATGTCGTTGGTGTAAATGGACATAATATCTCCATGGGCGTGGGTATCAAAATATTTAATGGGAAGCCCCTCCATATGAACAAACATCTCATTCCGCAAATTCCGCAGGGTTCCCTGCGTAACCTTTACCATAAGGCGGGCCTGCAGATAAGTGGCGCAGATTCCCAAAGCATAAAAGCCCGCCACCCTTCCAATGGCCCCGGCCAGACCGGAAAAATCCGGATTGCTGGTATTTAACAGCGGGGTAATATACCCGTCAATCAAAGTCTGCATAAACATAGTTCCCTGGGCGTTACACAACACGCTTACAACAATACAGATTACCACTGTAACGACATGGAATTTGTAATATTTCATCACATAGCCAAAAAGCCGCTTTAAAATCTTTCCCGGATTTTTTACCGTAGGCTTTTGTCCTCTCGGCACTCTTCTTCCCGGACCGCCTTTTACCTGTCTTACTCTCTCTGCCATCAGTCTGCACCTCCTGCTTCATCAAAATCACCGCTGCCGCCGGTCTGGGATTCATAGATATCCCGGTAAATCTCGTTGTTTGCCAACAGCTCTTCATGGGTGCCAAAGCCGTCGATTGCGCCGTCCTCCATAACAATAATCCGGTCTGCATTTTCCACGCTGGAAATTCTCTGGGCAATAATCAGCTTTGTCGTTCCCGGAATCTCCTCCCGGAACGCCTTGCGGATTTTCGCATCGGTAGCGGTATCCACAGCGCTGGTTGAATCGTCCAAAATCAGTATCTTCGGTTTTTTGAGCAGGGCTCTGGCGATACAAAGTCTCTGCTTCTGCCCGCCGGACACATTGGTGCCGCCCTGTTCAATATAGGTGTCATATCCATCCGGCAGATTCGTGATAAACTCGTCTGCACAGGCCAGCTTGCAGGCGTGAATACACTCCTCCCGGCTGGCGTTCATATCTCCCCAACGCAGGTTTTCCAAAATGGTGCCGGAAAACAGCACATTTTTCTGAAGCACAACCGCCACCTGATTTCTAAGGGTTTCCAAATCGTAGCTTCTGACATCCTTGCCGCCTACCTTTACAGCGCCCTCGGACACATCATAAATCCGGCTGATTAGGTTTGCCAGCGACGTCTTAGAGCTTCCGGTTCCTCCGATAATTCCGATGGTCTCGCCGGAATGAATCTTTAAATTAATATCCTTAAGCACCCACTCCGCCGCATTTTTGTGATAACTGAAATTCACATGTTCAAAGGAAATGCTGCCGTCCGGCACATCGGTATCCGGATTTTCCGGATTGGTCAGGCTGCTCTTTTCATTGAGCACCTCCGCAATTCTCCTGGCGCTGGCCATACTCATGGTAATCATGACAAATACCATGGACAGCATCATCAGGCTCATCAATATATTCATGCAGTATGTAAACAGACTCATCAATTCTCCTGTCTCTAACTCGGAAAATACAATCATTTTTGCGCCCATCCAGGAAATCAGCATAATACAGGTGTACACCGTAGCCATCATAACCGGAGAATTGAGCATAACTATGCTCTCCGCTTTCACAAACATATTATAGAGATTGTTGCTGGCCTTGGTAAAGCGTTCCCGCTCATAGTCCTCCCGCACAAAGGCTTTCACCACCCGGATTGCGGAGACATTTTCCTGCACGCTCTCATTTAAATCATCATACTTGGGGAATACCTGATTAAAGTATTTCATGGCAAAATGAATGATAACTCCCAATATGCAGCCTAAGACTAAAACCGCCCCCAGATATATGCTCGCCAGTCTGGCGCTGATAAAAAAGGCCATGCACATAGCGCATACCAGACTGAACAGTGCCCGTATGCACATGCGGAGAATCATCTGATAGGCATTCTGTATATTGGTTACATCGGTTGTCATACGGGTAACTAAACCCGCTGTAGAAAATTTATCAATGTTGGCAAAAGAAAAGGTCTGAATATTCTCATACATCCCCTTCCTTAAATTTCTGGCAAGCCCGGCAGACGCCCTTGCGCCGTATCGTCCTCCCAGTATGCCGGCAGCTAAACCGATTGCCGCCGCCACGACCATAACGCCGCCGATTTTATAGATATGGTTAATATCTCCTGCCTCCACGCCGTTGTCAATGATAGAGGCCATCAGCAAAGGGATTACCATTTCCATGATAACCTCCAATACCATAAAGCATGGCGTCAAAACGGAATCCTTTATATATCCATGTAATTGTTTTCCCAGTGTCTTTAACATCGTGTCTCTCCTTTACCTGTTTATTGTATGCCTCAGAATAAAATTATGTTTCTAGGGCGAGAGATTATCCTGCATTTTTTTCACCACCTGCAAAAAAGTCTCTAATTCCTCCTGCGCAATCCCCCTGCAAAGGATTTCTTCAATCTGAAGCTGCCCCTGCTCAATTTTTTGAATGTAGGATTTGGCCTTATCCGTTATGCATACTTTTTTTAAACGGCTGTCCTCCTCCCCCGCCTGCCTTAAGATATATCCTTTTTCCTCCATGGATTTCAGCGTTCCGGCAAGAGAAGATTTTCCTATTTTAAACTGCTTTTCAATATCCTTCTGGTAAATATCCTTTCCCTCATTGGCTGCTAAGTAGGCAATGATGAGTCCGTTAATCATCGACACGCCCTCGAATCCGCTTTCCCGTATCAGTCCCTCCATTCTTCGCCGCAGCATGTGGTCTAACGCCTTGACCTGATAAATGATTCCCCCCTCATGGCAGGAACCGCTCATCATATGAGACAATTCACACTCTTTTTCTTTTCTCAATTTGTCATCCCCTTTGATTCATTGCCGAATTTCTCGAAATTCATGCTCCAAAACGACAGCCGGTCTCCTGTATTCATTCCGCCAGCCACCGGAAAGTTTGTTTTCGAACTGTTCGGCAACGAACATTATATTCCTCTTTCTATATAAATGCAATAGCTTTTAAAATTCTTCACAGGATAAACACAATTTTATGCTATTGACTTTTTGTCAATATAAAATCACACATTAAAAAAAGAATGTATTTTGAAAACACATTCTTTCTTCTGTTCTTCTCTACTTTTCTGCCCCTTCTGTATTTTCCTCTTCCGGCATCTTCCGTATTCGTACTTCTGTAATCATTCTTTCCTCCCACTCAAGGGCCTCAAACAAAAACCCCTTATAGGCAATGCGAATCCGCTCCTTTTTCTCCGGCAGTCTTCCAAACTCATAAAGCATAAAGCCGTTGACCGTATCAATGTCCTCCTCCGGAAATTCAATATCAAACCGCTCTTTCAGTTCCTCCAGCTTTGTACTCCCCTTAACAATATAACCGTCTCCTGCGGCCATTTTCATAATATCCGTTTCTTCCTCGTCATGCTCGTCTAAAATATCTCCCACAATGACCTCAAGAATATCCTCTAAAGCCACCACGCCTTCCGTCTGTCCATATTCATCTACCACGATAGCCATATGATTCTTGGCTGCCTGCATCTGATTAAACAGCTTACTGATTTTCTGGGTTGGCGGAATAAAAAAGGGTTCGGTCACCACTTCCCTGATCCGCTGCTGTGGATTCTTCATATATGCCGCCACAGCATCTTTCATATGTAAAATCCCAATCATATTGTCCATATCCTCTTCATACACCGGATACCGTGAATAATGATTGGCGAGCATAATGTCAATCGCCTCTTGCATATCCATGTCCGCTTCCATACAGACCATTTTCTGTCTCGGCGTCATTACATCTTTGGCCTCTTTATCCCGGAACTCAAACACATTAGTAATCATTTCCGCTTCATCTGTATGTAACGTCCCCTGCTCCTGCCGTTCCTCAATAATGGATAATATCTCTTCCTCCACAGCCTCCGCCTGGTCTTCACTGCTTTTCTTATTAAACAAGGATTTCAAACTTCCTGAACCGCCCTTTGCCACCTTATAACCCTTCTTTCTTCTCTCTTTGTATATGAACTATAGCACTCCTCTTCCCCGTCGTCAACACCCGTTCCTCCCCGATTCCGGCGGATATCTTCACAGTATCCGCCAGTTTTATATTTGCGAAACCGCCGCTGCTAATTCTTTCCCATTTTCCCGCACTGTTTTCGGTTTTAAGAAATCCTGCTGCCGGTCTGTCCTGCATGTTTGATTGCATGTGCTTTCGAAGAACTCACACCGGGAAGGGGTGACTGGGAAACATCTTAAGCCCCTTTGAAAACGCCGGTACTTGCGGAGGACATAAAAGTTTATCCTATTTGATAGACTTAGACGTCCTCCGCTTATGTACCGCTGCGTTTTCAACAGAGCGAAAGCGTGGCTGTAAGATGTTTGCCCAGCACCCCTAACCCGGTGCTCAGACACTTCTTCGCACATGCAACATGCAGGACAGACCGGCAGCGGATTTCTAAAAAACCGCGTGTTGGGAAAATCGGGAAAAGAATTACCCTGCGGCGGTATATCTGCAATATTTAAGGCGGATACTGTGAAGATATCCGCCGGAATCGGGGAGGGGCAGGTGTTGACGGCGGGGAAGAGGAGTGCTATAGTTCATATACAAAGAGAGAAGAAAGAAGGGTTATAAGGTGGCAAAGGGCGGTTCAGG
>CANREG010000089.1 GCA_947629565.1 uncultured Lachnospiraceae bacterium | reverse complement strand
AATCAAAAAGACTTTCCAGTCAGGCATAGGAACATAATCTATTCCATCCGGATGGGCTATAGCCGGTGTTGCCTGTTCTTTTGGAGAAAAGACCTTTTCGACGATCATACCATAGAACAAATAGCCCAATATCAAAAGAATAACTGCACTCAAAAAAGAAATCATAATTGTTTTACCCCTTTCTTCACTATTTTAATTTTGTTACACATTAAGCTCTGCTTATATATAATTAAAATATAACACATCAAAAAATAGGGAAAAATATCGGATTTGGTCGTTTTAATTTCGAAATTGGTCATCGGCAACAAAAAAACCGCCCGAAGGCGGCTTTCAAAATCTGAAACACTATGAAATTATCATGGTTTCCTATCTTTGGTATACCGACTCCCGGATTGCCTTCCGCACCGGCAGAATAAAGGAGGGCGAAACGGAAAGTTCATCAATGCCCATCCGGATAAACTGCTCCGTAAGGGTGATATCCGCGCCCAATTCCCCGCAGATGCCGACCCAGCAGCCCTCCTTATGCCCATTGTCGATTACCATCTGTATCATCTGAAGGATTGCCGGGTGATGCGCGTCATAAATAGAATCCAGCTTAGGATTCTGCCTGTCTATGGCAAGGGTGTACTGGGTTAAATCGTTGGTCCCAATGCTGAAAAAATCCACTTCCTTCGCAAGCCTGTCGCTAATCATTACCGCAGCCGGGGTTTCAATCATCACGCCTAATTCCACCTGACCGTATTGTATGCCGCTGCTGTCAAGCTCGCCCCGGACTTCCCCGCAGATTTTCTTAATCTCCTGCACCTCTTTTTCGGAAATAATCATGGGGAACATCACTGCAATATTGCCAAAAGCGGAGGCCCGGTACAACGCCCTTAACTGAACCTTGAAAATATCCCGCCTGTCTAAGCAGATACGGATAGCCCGGTATCCCATGGCCGGATTTTCCTCATGGTCTAAATGGAAATATGCCGCCTGTTTATCCGCGCCAATATCCAATGTACGGATTACCACCTTCTTGCCCGCCATATTCCGGGCTACGGTTTTATACACCTGAAACTGTTCCTCCTCGGAGGGATAATTGTCTTTTTCCAAATACAGAAATTCACTGCGGAACAGGCCGATTCCCGCGGCGTCGTTCGCAAGCACTCCGGCCACATCCCCCACACTGCCGATATTGGCGTAAAGCTCAATATGCCGCCCGTCCTTTGTCTCATCCGGTAATCCCTTAAGGCTTTGCAAAAGCTCCAGATTCTCCCGTTCCTTTTTCTGCTCTCCTTTATATTTTTCCAGTGTCGCAGCGTCCGGTTCCACGATAAAAAGCCCTTCCCTGCCGTCCACAATTCCCACACACCCGTCCCATTGCTGCCGGATATCCACGCCAATCAGGGCGGGAATATTCATAGTGCGGGCAAGGATTGCCGTATGGGAATTGGCGGAGCCCTCTCTGGTGATAAAGGCTAAAATCTTTGACTTATCCATCTGCACCGTCTCGCTGGGCGCCAAGTCCTCCGCCACAAGGATAACGGGTTCGACTCCCGTTGTCCTTTGGCTGCTTTCTCCGGACAACACACGCAAAAGCCGTTCAGACACATCCTTCACATCTACGGCCCTTGCCTTAAAATATTCGTCCTCCATCTCTGCAAACATAAGGGAAAAGTTATCTCCTGTGGCAGCTACGGCATATTCCGCATTTACCTTGTCACTGCGGATAATGTTATAGACGGATTCATTGTAATCCTCATCCTCTAACATAATGGCATGGACCTCAAAAATCATGGCGTTGTCCTCGCCAACCTCCGCTAACGCCTTTTGGCGCAGCTCTTCAATCTGCCTTCCGGCCTCCTCCTTGGCTTTTTCATACCGTTCAAGCTCCGCATCTACATCTTCTACCTTATACCGTTTTACCTGCTGTTCGCTTTTGGCGTAATACTTGATTTTGCCAATGGCCACGCCGTTATAGATTGCTTTTCCCTCAAACTGCTCCATGGTAAACCTCCTGTGTCCTTCCCTACAAATTTGCCTTCATAAATTCTTCCATCTTTGCTGCGGCCGCCTTCTCGTCAGGCCCCTCCGCCTTTATCACAACTTCTGTACCCTGCTTCACGCCCATGCCCATAACCGACATCAGTCTGGTGGCGTCTGCGCTTTTTCCGTTAGCCTCTAAGGTAATCTTAGAATCAAACCCCTTGGCCTCCTTTACCAGAAGTCCGGCGGGCCTTGCGTGGATTCCTATCTCATCTGTAATCACATATCGAAATTCCTGCATTTCCTGATTCCTCTCTTTCTGAATCTTGTCGGGAGCCTGCGAAATGCCTGTATGAAATGCCTATCGGATTGGGCGCTTTTTCTATCTACCGGTCTCCCATCAGGTGGGAAACGCCATAGGAATAAGGGAAAAGTTCTTTAACCCGTTCCCTCTGCCTCTCCGGTAAAGCCGCTTTCTCCCCGGTCTCCGAGGATTTGCGGAAGGGACAGCTTATGTGTTCGCAGCTTCCACATACATGGCCGCTTCCAGTTCGTTCCTGCTGATACTGCGCCCTGTACACCACGCTTTTTAAGGGGTGCAGCATACCCTTTTTCATGGTAATGCCGCAGGCGTCGCAGACCGGTTCCTCCTGCATTTCCTCCAGAAAATGATAGTTGCCCAGCCATTTTCCCTGTTCATCATGAACGGCCTGATTAAGCCTTTCATATGCCTGTTCTAAAAACTCCATTCCCAGACATTCCACACAGTAGGCGAGAAACAGATTGCCGGACCTTTCCACCACATCCTCCAATTCATCATAACCGCCGCCCAAGGTGACGGCGCAGACTGCATGGTCTCCCCGGTTTTCCACTGCCGCCCGGACCTTTACCATGCCGGAAAGAAAACGGGCAGCCGCTCCGGCCAGTTCCCAATCCTTTTCTTCAAAATGGTACCGCTCCCAAAAATTCTGTGTCAAAAGCTCCTGTGCTTCCATTATAAATTCATAACATTTGATGCACATAATATTATCCTACCCAAAATCGTTTCCTTTATAACTTTATTTTTATTTCGTCCGTCCTGTATATTATGCTTTAAATTTTCACATACTAACCACCTGAAAATACAATGCTCAGGAGGTATGATATGGAATATTTAACTGTTGCCTATCAGGCGCTTTTTTCCGCAATCGCTTTACTCATCTTAACAAAGATTATGGGCTACCGACAGGTGTCCCAGTTCAGTATGTTCGACTATGTCAACAGCATTACAATCGGCTCCATTGCTGCGGAAATGGCAGTGGATTTGGAGGGCAATTATCTAAAGCCCTTGACCGCCATGGTGGTCTACGCCGCTTTTGTCATTCTCCTGTCCAAGATATCCCAACATTCCATTTCGTTCCGCCGCCTGATTAACGGCAAAGCCATTGTGTTATATCAAAATGGGGAGCTTTACAATGAAAATCTTAAGAAAGCCAAAATGGATGTGGACGAATTCTTAGTGGAATGCCGCATCAACGGATATTTCGACCTGTCCCAGGTGGAAAGCGCCGTCTTAGAGCCTAACGGAAAAATCAGCTTCCTGCCTGTCACCGAGGAACGCCCTGCCACCCCGAAGGATTTGGGAATCGTGCCAACCCAGGAAGAAATGTTCGCCAATGTCATTGTAGACGGCCAGATATTGGAATACAACCTAAAGCATATAGGCAGAGACAAGAACTGGCTTAACCAGCAGTTAGCGGGCCAGAACATCAAGAAAATTGATGATGTCTTCTTAGCAGTCTGCGACAAGCAGGGTAACTTCCACGCCTATCCAAAAATCAATCATGTAGTTGACCGGGACATTCTCGGCTAAGGCCGTTTCCTATTGTTCTTCCTCCGGCTCTTCGGATTCCGGGGCTTCCTTTATCGGTTCCGACGGGTCTACCTTTTCCGTTTCCTGAGTTTCCACTGAGCTCTCGGTCATTTCCAGCTCTCCGTCCGCTTTTTCTGCCATCGCCTCCGCCAGCTTTGCCGCCTCAATCTTGGCATCCGCATAGCGGTTCTCCACTTCTGTTTCCGTCTCCCGACTCCAGACTCCGTCATCCTCTTCATCCTCTTCCAATCCCAGATACGGGGCAAACACATTGCGGAACAGCGTCGATTGAATATATGCCACTGTGGAGCAAAGCAGGACTAAGAACATCGCAAGCATAATGGTATACCGGTACACACAGTACCCTGCCACCCCGGCAATGCACCAGGCAATCAATGTCTCCGGAAGATGCGCCACAGCCATGCCTAAAGCATTCTTCAGGGTAGCGACAATTTTATTCTCAAACTTAGCCTGCAGGGGCCATACATAGGTAAAAATGCACAGATACAAAATCATACAGATAATGCAGATGATAATTCCGATGCGGTAGGCGCCAACGCCTGTATCCCGCCACCGGCTTAACATATACCAGAGGTCCGTTCCCACAACCACCCCGGCTGCCAGCATAATCAGCCAGATTATCGTCGATTTCTTGAAATTCTCCTTAAAGCTCTTTGTGTATTTCTTAAAGATATGGGCGTCCTGAGGGTTCCAATCGTTAATGCACACATAGTAAAGAGCGGTCAGTGCGTCACCAATGGTAAACACGGGAATGCAGCTGATCAGAAAAATAACATTCAGCACCACTAAATCCACTAATCTGCTTAAAAACCGGAACACTGGGTTGTCAAGATCAAATATTGCCTGAAACATAATCAAAATTCCTTTCTGTCTGCGCTAAATTTGCGCTTCGTAAAATAATCACCATTTTCGTTGTATTCTCTTTTTATCACTTAAGACAATTTTCTTTCATTCGTTTTCACTCTCCGGATACAACTCCCCGTAAATCCTGTCGGCATCATAATCCGGTGCGTATTTTGCCGCCACCTCGCAGATGTGCTGAATATACCCGATGTCATCCTCTTCTAATTCCTCCGCAATTATCTCGGCGGCTTTATTCTTTGCCAGCTTGCGGCAGATTTGGGATATGATTTTCCGGTTAGCTCCCTCAATGCTGCCAATCGTCCTTCCCTTAAGCTCACCCTCAAGCCTGCCTTCAAGCCTTCCCTCATCCTGCGCTTCCTCAAGCTGCCTGCGGTATTCCGTTTCCCATGCATACTCTAAAACTTGTCCACCCATAAATTCGTCCACCCTTCCTTTCATTGCCGTACTTTTGACGAATGCCTGCCAAGCAGTTCTTTCATGCGGTCTTCCGCCTCTGCCTTTTCTTTCTCATTTTCTATGCTGTCTTCCGTTTCTTCCGTTTTTGGCTCATATTTTAGTATATAATAAGGCAGCATCATATACAACTGTTTTTCAAAAATTTCCTCCAGGGAATAATCCGGATTTTTTATAATGGGAACCCGGTATACCGCTTCTTCCCCGCCCGGCAGGACCAGCTTATAGGTAAACTGCTCCGGAGTATTTTCGTTACTCCGCAGGTAAAGCAGGGCGGAATTTTGCACCCGCACCACATAGCTTCCTGCCTCTTCCCGCTCCAAAAAGTTTACCGCATCCATCCAGTCATACTCAAAAAGGCGGATGGCAATGTCTCCGCTTGAGTTGCTCTCACACTCCAAATGATACCGCCTGTCCCCTACCTTAAATTTAGAATCCGGAAGCCGGTCCTTAATCCGAAAGCTGTTGAATACGCTGGTCTCTACGTTGTACAAGTATTCCACATCATCTTCCATGCTGTAATGGGTTCCAAAGAACTCGTTCACCATGGGAATATTCCACTTCGGAACCCGAACGCTCATGGTCTTAAATACATTGTCGTAAACGTGCGGGTTGCCCTCTGAGGGTCCCATGGCCTTCAAGCGTTCCCGCAGCCGTTCTTTCTTCCCTACCCATTTTTTCTGTGTGTTCTTATCCGTATGTACGTCCTCCATATTCTTTCCACTGCAGCTTCTGTTTGATGAATTCATTACCATAAGTGTAACAGAAATAAATTATGAAATGCAATTAAATATCTATTAACTATTCTTATATTTCTTTGAACTTTTTGTGTCACGGATTTCCGAATTTTGAACCGGGTGACAAATTTATCAAATATATGAAAAAATTTTGACATTGGTGACAAAAAATAATGAAATAAATTTCATAATTTCATAAAAAAGTGTCTTCGACACTTCAACTCCCCTGCCCCTCAATCTTGAGGGGTAAGGGATTGTTTTTTTCTTCCATT
>CANREG010000088.1 GCA_947629565.1 uncultured Lachnospiraceae bacterium | reverse complement strand
TGATAATCCTCTAAAGGATGCCCGCTGACATATACCCCTAACACCTCTTTTTCATAGGCAAGCATTTCTTCCTTTTCATACTCCGGCACCTGGGGATAGGACACGGAAAATTCCTTTTTTTCCTCCTCGTCCATAAAGTCTAACAGGGACATCTGCCCCGTCACAGCGCTTTTCTTTTCCTGATTTACCACATCGATAATCTGAAGATAGACCATCATCATCTGCCGCCGATTTGCCTCAAAGCAGTCTAAGGCCCCGGACTTAATAAAGCTTTCTATCGTCCGCTTGTTCACCTCTTTGCTGGACAGCCGGCTGATAAAATCTTTCAAATCCAGATATGGCCCATGCAGTTCCCGCTCTTTTACAATGGCGTCGATTACCGGTTTTCCCACGCTTTTGAGGGCGGAAAGCCCATACCGGATTCCCTTGTCCGACACAGAGAACCAGCTAAAGCCCTCGTTGATATCCGGCGGCAGAATCTGGATTCCTAACATACGGCAATGGGCGATATACTCAGACACCTTATCCGTCCGCTCTAAGACGGAGGTAATCAGCGCAGCCATAAACTCCTCCGGATAATGGCATTTGAGATAAGCCGTCTGGTAAGCAACCACCGCATAGGCGGCAGCATGGGATTTATTAAAGGCATACTTGGCAAAATCAATCATCTCGTCAAAGATTTTGTTGGCAGTCACCTCGTCAATACCCCGGTTAATACAACCCGGTACACCCTCCGCCTCATTGCCGTAGACAAAATTCTGCCGCTCCCGCTGCATCACATCGCCCTTTTTCTTAGACATGGCGCGGCGCACTAAATCACTGCGCCCCATAGTATATCCAGCAAGCTCCATAACGATCTGCATTACCTGCTCCTGATATACGATACAGCCATAAGTAGGGGACAGGATTTTCTCAAGCTGGGGACAGTCATAGGTGATATCCTCCGGATGCTCCTTTCCCTTAATATACTGGGGAATAAAATCCATGGGACCGGGACGGTACAGGGAAATCCCTGCGATCACATCCTCTATATTTCTGGGCTTCAGCTCTTTCATAAAGCTCTTCATCCCATTGCTTTCTAACTGGAATATGCCGTCAGTCCTTCCGGTGCAGAGCAGGTCGTAGACTTCCGGATCCTCCATATCCAAATGGTCAATGTCGATATCTACTCCCTTGCTCTGCTTAATGTTGCGCACTGCATCCTGAATCACAGTCAGGGTACGAAGGCCCAAAAAGTCCATTTTCAGAAGTCCTAACTCCTCAATCGTCGTCATGGTAAACTGCGTTGTGACAGCATCCTCCGAACCTCTCGATAGGGGAACAAACTCATCTAAGGGCCGCTGTCCGATCACCACGCCTGCTGCGTGCATGGAGGTATGTCGGGGCAGACCTTCTAATCGCTTCGACATATCAATGAGATAGCGTACCTCCTCTTCCTCCTCATAAGCCTTTTTCAAGTCAGGGGAAATGCCAAGCGCTTCCTCAATGGTGATATTATGCCCGTTGCCGCCCATGGGAATCATCTTTGCAACCCGGTCAACCGCAGCATAGGGAATATCCAGCGCCCTGCCCACATCGCGCAGCACCATTCTGGCCGCCATGGTACCAAAGGTGACAATCTGCACCACCTTATCCTTTCCGTACTTATCCACCACATAGTCGATTACCTCCTGCCGTCTTTCATAACAGAAATCCACGTCAATATCCGGCATGGAGACACGCTCCGGATTTAAGAACCGCTCAAAAAGCAGACTGTAACGGATCGGATCAATATTGGTAATTTCCAGACAATAGCTGACAAGGGAGCCCGCCGCTGAACCGCGCCCCGGTCCGACTGCAATCCCGTGATCCTTCGCATAGCGGATAAAATCCCAGACAATCAGAAAATAATCGACATATCCCATTTTTTCAATGGTGGAAAGCTCATATTCCAAACGCTCCTGTAACTCCTCAGTAACCGGATGATAGCGCTTTTCCAGGCCCTCCTCGCAAAGCGTCCGCAAATAAGTCGTTGCTGTATACCCTTCCGGCACTTCATATTTTGGCACCTTCTGCTCTCCAAACACAATCTCCACATTACACCGGTCCGCAATCTTCCCGGTATTTTCCAAAGCCTGCTTCGCATAGGGGAACAACTCCTCCATCTCCTCCGGTGATTTCAGATAATACTGACCACCATCATAGCGCATCCGGTCTGTATCGGATACCTTTTTACCGGTCTGTATGCAAAGCAGAATATCATGGGCCTGGGCGTCGCTTTCCCGGACATAGTGGATATCGTTGGTGGCAACTAACGGAATCCCCGTCTCCTTTGACAGCCGCATCAATCCCTGATTTACCGTTTTCTGGTCGTCTATGCCATGATCCTGAAGCTCAAGATAATAATTGCCCTCCCCGAATATTTCCAGATGTTCCAAAGCCGCTTTTTTTGCCTCCTCATAAAAGCCCTGGCGCAGATTTAACGCCACCTCCCCTGCCAGACAGGCAGACAGGGCAATCACGCCTTCATGATATTCCTTAAGCACCTCTCTGTCCACCCTGGGCTTATAGTAATACCCTTCCGTAAATCCTTTTGAGACAATTTTCATCAGGTTGTGGTAGCCTAAATCATTTTCCGCTAACAACACCAGATGATAGTAGCGGTTCTCTCCCTTTCCCACCTCCCTGTCAAACCGGGAGCCGGGCGCCACATAGACCTCGCAGCCGATAATCGGCTTGATGCCCTCTGCTTTTGCGGCCTTGTAAAAATCAATCACCCCGTACATTACCCCGTGATCCGTAATGGCAATGCTGTCCATGCCAAGCTCCTTTGTGCGGCTCACCAGCTCTTTAATCTTAGATGCGCCATCCAACAGGCTATATTCCGTATGCACATGTAAATGCGTAAATCCCATTTTCCTTCCTCCCGATTATATTTTTTCCCGTCTGACCTCTTTTGTCAGAAT
This sequence comes from uncultured Lachnospiraceae bacterium, assembly GCA_947629565.1. GTDB lineage: Bacteria > Bacillota > Clostridia > Lachnospirales > Lachnospiraceae > CAG-590. The sequence goes on along the minus strand of CANREG010000088.1, from coordinate 3,494 downwards.
TTCCCGGCGAATGTATGCAAGGGTCGCATCCTCCCCCTGCTCCGCCAACATCGTAAGCAGCTGTTCTAAAAGCTCCGCCGTCTCCGGGTGCAGCAGATATTTGGCCTTTCCCTTCTGATAATAGGCAAGGGGCATGCCGTCGTTGTAATCGTCCCGGTTGTAGTTCTTGCTGGCGGCTACCCGGTCACAAAACATCTCCACCACATATTTGACCGGCATTTTCATGCCCGTCATGCCGCCGTCCTTCGTATTATAATCCAGCCAGTATTCCAAATGGTGCTTATTGCGGCCCTTGTGGTGCAGCCAGGCCGATGTATAGCCCTTGTCCTCCCTCTCCGCATTGTTGGGGCTCCGGTCACCCTGATAATATTTTACGCCCACTAAAAATTCAGTCGGGCTGTATTTGGAGAGGTCATGCAAAAGGCCCTGCTTGTACATTCCAAGCCGAAAGCAGGATTTCATAACCAGCCATTTGTGATGATTAATCGTCTTTAAATGCTTCCACCAGTTCATTCTTCTGTCCTCGCCATTCCTTTATGTCCAGTGATTTCTAATTCTTTACAGATAACCTCTGCATCCTAAAAATTCCAGAGACCATACAGAGGAATATTCAGTACCCCTTTGGCAAAACCCAATTCGTCTAAGGATATGCGGATTGCCATATGATTTCTGTACTTACTGTTAAAGACCTTCATGCTCTGAGCCTTTCTGTGCACCTTGGACTGTACATCTACCGGCACCACCTCGCCGTCATCCTCAAAGACAAAATCCACTCTGGCCGTTGCCCCGGATATCCAGAAATACAGCTTATCTACGGTCTTGTTCATGGTAAGCTCGGAAAGGACAAACTGCTCTAAGAGGGCGCCATTGATATCCTCTAACTCTCCCTGCTCCAAATTCAGCCGGTTATGGGAAACTCCGCACATTACCCGCAGAAGGCCATGGTCTAAATGATAAAGCTCAAAGGATTTCTCATCTACCTGCATGGCAAGAGGAGCAACCCCTTCCCGAATCCGGTTTACCTTCCGCAAAAGCCCGGTATCCACCAGCCAGTCCACAGAGCCTTCATATTCCCTGGCTCTGGCCTTTTCATCTACATACTGATACATAAACTTGCGGTTCTCTTTCTCCATCTGGGCGGGAATACTGTCCCATATCCGCTCCACCTTGGCCGCATAGGTCTTAGGCACATACCGCTCAATATGCTCCCGGCACCGGGCCAGCACCGCCTGTAAAATGGAATCTACCCGGTCCAAATCATGGTTCTTCACATAATCGAGAACCACAATCGGCATTCCGCCGGTAATATAGAAAACCTTCAGATATTCCGTAATCTGCTCAATAACCTCCGGCGCCACAGGCTCTAGCTTCTGGTTCTCAATATGCCTGCACAAATCCTGCGCCTTATTCGCCGTCAGAAATTCCTCAAAGGTCATAGGGTAAAGCTGCAGGCATTGAAATTCATCCTCAAACTCCGCCTCATGGGCAATCGTCCCCACCGTAGAGACAATCATGCAGACAGGAAGGTCAGGTCGCTGGCGTTTTAGGCTCATCACCGCCTCCACCGCTTTGGGATATAAATGAATCTCATCAAATACGAGCAGGGTATTTCCCTCCTCGTAAGTTTGTTCGCAGTACAGGGATATGGCGGCAATCAGCTTATCCGCTTTGATTCTGGCTCCCTGCTTAAACAGTGCGGCAGCCTCCTTGTCCTTCTCAAAATCCATATACATCAGTTTCTTAAAAAAGCCCTGCCCAAAATCAATCATGGTCCAGGTCTTTCCCACGCCCTTTGCTCCTTTTAACAGCAGAACCTTATCCATTCCGCCCTCATACCAATCCATTAAATCATTCATTATAATCCGATACATCTCTTTCCTCCTGCTCACCGCATATCATGAATTTCACCCATAGGCTTTCCGCCCTTTTATCTGCAAGTCCGCTCCGTCTGCCTACAATTATGTCACAAAATTCAAACCTAACTTAACTATATCATTTTACGGCAAAATTGTAAATAGCCGCTTTCACCGGTCACATTCTATTCAAAAAGGCTTTTCCACGCTTTTCGCAGCGCCAAAACCCCCTCTTTAATCTCCGCCTCCTTTAATCTGGCGTAGCCTAACAGGACTGCGGGCTGCCTTAACTCCTCCCTGATATAAAAATCCGAAAGGGCGTAGATGTGGATTCCCTCTTTTGCCGCGGCCTCCACCATCCGTTTTTCCTGCTCTGCCGCATCCGCCGTTTTCTCGCCAACGACCAGCAGAAAATGCAGTCCTGCGCTGCTGCCCGCTATCTCCACCGGAAGTCCGGATTCCCTCAATTCCTGCAAAAGCATATCGTGCTTCGTCTTATAGATTTTGCGCATCCGGTTTAAATGCCGCTCAAAATCCCCCTGCAAGAGAAAGCGACTGATTAACCGCTGGTCAATCCTAGACACAGTGGAAAAATAAAAATCCGCCACCTGATGATACCGGTTTAATAGCTTTTCCGGCAGAACCATATAGCTGATCCGGATTCCCGGCGCAATGGCTTTGGAAAATGTGCCAATATAGATAACCTTTCCAAAAGGGTCCTGGCTGTGCAATGCCGGAATCGGTTTTCCCGCATAACGAAATTCACTGTCATAATCGTCCTCTATAATATACCGCCCTTCCTCTCCAGCCGCCCAGGCTAACAGCTTCTGCCTGCGGCTGGCAGACAGGACCATACCCATGGGGAAATGGTGAGCCGGCGTTACATAGGCTAATTCGGCGCCGGTTGCTTCTAACATGTCCGTCCTCATTCCCTGTTCGTCCACGGACACAGGCGAAATCTGATACCCTAAGCTCTCAAAAAAGGTATACGCCTGCTTGTAAGTGGGATTTTCCATGGCAATATGCTTTTTGCTCTCAAAAATGCGGCTTAACAACAGCAGCATATAGTCGCTTCCCGCCCCGATGATAATCTGCTCCGGCTTACAGCGGACGCCCCTGGACTGATAAAGATAACTTTGTACGGCCTGCCGCAGCTCCAAATCCCCCTGGTGGTCACCGGACAGGAACAAATCCTTGTTGTCATCGATCAGACACTCCCGCATCAGTTTTCTCCATGTCCCATACGGAAAATAATCCATATCCACCCCGTTTAAGGAAAAATCCACCTTATAGGGAATTTTACTCTCAACGGCGCCTTCCCTCCCGTATCCGGTCTGTTCCCCTTCCGCGGAACCGCCGTTATATAAATTTTCCTTCCGGGCATAGAGGTAATCTAACTTACAGACATAGTATCCTTTCTGGGGAACCGGCTCTATATACCCTTCCGCCACCAACTGTCCGTATGCCATATCAATGGTATTGCGGCTGACCGATAAATGGGCGGCTAATCCCCGTCCGGAGGGCAGCTTCATGCCGCAGGGCAGACGGCCACTTATGATATCATCCCGGATATATCTGTAAATCTGCTCATAAATAGGCATTTTGCTCTTTGTCTCAATAGGAATGGTAAGCATAAGATGA
>CANREG010000087.1 GCA_947629565.1 uncultured Lachnospiraceae bacterium | reverse complement strand
TCAATTCCGAAGGTATTGAGGGCCGAGCCGAAAAATACCGGTGAAAGCTCCCCTTTATTAACCTTTTCCAAATCCATAGGTTCGCTGGCACCGTCTAACAGTTCAATTTCTTCCATCAACTGACTGTAAAGAATTTCCCCGATATCCTGCTTAAGAGTTTCGTCGTCAACCGAATAGTCGGTCTCCTCCGCCTTTTTTGCGCCGCCTGTGGAAACTGCCCGGAACTTGGACACCACCCTCGTCTCCCGGTCATAGACGCCCTTAAACTCCTTGCCGGAACCAATGGGCCAGTTCACAGGACAGGTCTGTATGCCGAGAACCGACTCGATATCGTCTAACAGTTCAAAGGTATCCATAGCGTCCCGGTCCATCTTGTTAATAAAGGTAAAAATGGGAATATGCCGCATAACGCATACCTTGAACAGCTTAATGGTCTGGGCCTCCACGCCCTTAGAGGCGTCGATTACCATAACCGCCGAATCCGCCGCCATCAGGGTACGGTAAGTATCCTCGGAGAAATCCTGATGCCCCGGCGTATCAAGAATATTGATGCAGTACCCGTCATAGGCAAACTGCAATACAGACGAGGTGACGGAAATTCCCCTCTCCTTCTCAATGTCCATCCAGTCTGACACGGCATATTTGGAATTGGCCTTTCCCTTGACAGAGCCCGCCGTATTAATGGCGCCGCCAAATAACAGAAACTTTTCTGTCAATGTGGTCTTTCCCGCATCCGGGTGGGAAATGATAGCAAAAGTTCTTCGCTTTTCAATCTCTTTATATAAATCTGACATAACTAACTCCCTGACATTTAATAGGATAACTGGACGGCAATCTTCGTCACCTTACCCTTTGCAACCTTAATCTCATTATTCCGTCCGGATATATATTTTTTCAGCTTTCTTTTCTGTACCCGATATATCCACTTTACCGTGTTAATATCCTTATATTTCTTCACAAGGTGCTTTTTACCGGAATCATAACGATTCTTTTTCTTTCCCGTCCGGCCATTTTGCCGCAGTTCATCGGGAACCTTTTTGGAGTCTCCCACATAGCATTTTGTCTTAGAGGTAAGTTTGGCCGTCTTAATCTTTCCTACCCGCTCCCGCTTATAACCGGAGCCGGAAATCTGATATTTCTGATAACGAACCTTATTTCCCCGTATGGAGAGAATGGCATAGTCCACCTCGTCCTTTACGCTGCCGAACAAGCCTACATCACTTAAGGAATAATATTTCTTTGCTTCCGCCGTCCCGGCGCTGCCAAACAGCAGCACTACTCCCATTATCAAAAGGATTCTCTTAAAAATTCTTTGCATCTGTTTCATAAAATGCCTCCTTACACAGACAACATTTTAACAGCAAATTGCATCAATTTTGTTTCACAACCAAATTGACAATCTTGCCCGGAACATAAATCTCCTTGACAACCGCAAAGCCCTCTAACTTGTCTGCCACAGCTTCCTTTCCCTTTGCAAGAACTTCATCCTTTGCCGCATCTGCCGCAATGTCAATGGTTGCTCTGGTCTTCCCGTTAATCTGCACCGGAATGGTAATCTCATTATCCTTCATGGCCTCTTCCTCGTACTCCGGCCAGCCGGAAGCAAATACGGTTCCGCTCTCTCCTAATGCTTCCCACAATTCTTCGCCGATATGAGGCGCAAAAGGAGCAATCAGGCGGACAACGGTTCTCAATGTCTCTTTGTCCACGCCGCCCTTTTTGGTCAGTTCCACAAACTTATTGTTGTATTCCATAAATCCGGAAACCACAGTATTTAGACTGAAACTTTCTAACCGGCTGGTAATATCATAGACCATTTTATGGCGGAGTTTAATCAGTTCTGGCGTCTCCTTGCCCGGATTTTCAATATTTTTCACTGCCATATTGTAGAAACGGGACAGGAAACGGTACACGCCGTCAATTCCCCGGTCGTCCCAGATAGAATCTAACTCCGGCGGCCCGATAAACAGTTCATAAAGGCGCAGGGCGTCGCAGCCATAGTCGTTTACCATATCATCCGGTGACACGATATTGCCAAGAGACTTACTCATCTTGGTAGCCGCTCCGGTCTCCCTGTCACGGCCGCAGATCATTCCCTGATTAAACAGCTTCTTAAACGGCTCGTCAAAATCCACCACGCCGATATCATGTAAAAACTTCGTGTAGAAACGGGCGTATAACAGATGCAGCACCGCATGCTCCACGCCGCCGATATACATATCCACAGGCAGATACTTGTCCGCCTTTTCCCGGTTTACCAGCTCCTTATCGTTCTTGTTATCCACATAACGCAGGAAATACCAAGAAGAACCGGCCCATTGGGGCATGGTGTTCGTCTCCCGCTTTGCCGGCTTGCCGCAGCAAGGGCAGGTGGTATTTACCCAGGAATCAATCGCTGCAAGGGGGGACTCTCCGGTACCGGTAGGCTCATATTTTTCCACATCCGGCAGGGTTACGGGAAGCTGGTCCTCCGGAACCGGCACAGCGCCGCAATCCGGACAGTGTACAATCGGAATCGGCTCGCCCCAGTAACGCTGGCGGGAAAATACCCAGTCGCGGAGCTTGTAATTCGTTGTCTTCTTGCCATATCCTGCCGCCTCAATCATGGCGGGCGCCTCTCTCTTTAACACAGCAGACTCCATGCCGTTCCAGTCACCGGAATTAATCATGATTCCGTTGGCCTCGGTATAGGCTTCCGTCATATTCTCTATTTCCTTGCCGTCCTTGGCGATAACCTGAATAATCGGCAGGTCAAATTTCTTTGCAAACTCAAAATCCCGGTCGTCATGCGCAGGCACGCACATAATGGCTCCGGTACCATAATCGGCCAGTACATAATCAGACAGCCAGATTGGCGTTTTCTTTCCGTTCAGCGGATTAATCGCATAAGAACCGGTAAACACGCCGGTCTTTTCCTTATCCTGCATACGGTCGACATTGGATTTCATAGACGCCTCGTAGATATATCTGTCCACTGCCTCTTTCGTCTCCGGCACAGCCAGCTTTGCGGCCAGTTCATGCTCCGGCGCCAGCACCATAAAGGTAGCGCCCCACAAAGTATCCGGACGGGTGGTATATACCGTTATGGTCTCGTCCATACCGTCCACCTTGAACTCAACCTCTGCGCCGTAGGATTTGCCAATCCAGTCAGACTGCATCTTCTTTACCTTTTCCGGCCAGTCCAACTGATCCAAATCTGCCAGCAGACGGTCGGCATATGCCGTAATCTTCAGCATCCACTGGCGGAGGTTCTTCTTCGTCACCTCTGCGCCGCAGCGCTCACATCTGCCGTTTACAACCTCCTCATTGGCAAGTCCGGTCTTGCAGGAAGGACACCAGTTAATGGGCATCTCCTTCTCATAGGCCAGACCTTCCTTAAACATCTTGACAAAAATCCACTGCGTCCATTTATAGTAATCCGGATCGGTGGTATTGACCTCCCTGTCCCAATCGTAAATGGCGGCAATCTCATTAATCTGTTTCTTGATATTGGCCACATTCTGGGCTGTAGAAATCGCCGGATGCACGCCGTTCTTAATGGCATAGTTCTCCGCCGGAAGTCCAAAGGCGTCCCAGCCCATGGGGTGAATCAGATAATATCCTTGCATCAGCTTGTAACGGCTCCACACATCACTGATTACATAACCTCTCCAGTGTCCTACATGAATTCCGTTGCCGGACGGATAAGGAAACATATCCAGACAGTAATATTTGGGTTTCTTGCCGTCCTCTACATTGATGGGATTCTCCTCCCATTTTTTGCGCCATTTCGCCTCAATCAATTTATGATTATATGCTGTTGCCATTACATGGTCCTCCTTCATACGTTATTAACTTGTATATTTTATCATACAGGTATATTTTGTCAAGGATTGCGGGACGTTTTGACAGCGGCAGCCAGTGTAGTCCGCCGGGCTTCCGCCAAAGCCTCCCGCAAAACCGGAAAGAAGTGGCAGAATCCGGGCGGGTGTGCTATACTGTGTGTGGTTAAAATGACAAATTAATCATTACACAGGAGCAAAGAGCCATATGAAAATAAGAGCATATAAGCCGGAAGACATAAAATCCATGATAGAAATCTGGAATGAGGTAGTTATAGACGGCATTGCCTTTCCGCAGGAGGAATTGTTGGACGAAGCCTCCGGGACTGCATTTTTTTCTTCCCAGACCTATTGCGGCGTTGCCATGGAGGAAGACCGGCAGTCAGTCGTGGGATTATATATTCTGCACCCCAACAATGTGGGACGGTGCGGCCACATCTGCAACGCCAGCTATGCCGTCAGCGCCAAATGGCGGGGACAGCATATCGGAGAGCAGCTTGTTCTTGACTGCCTTGAGCAGGCCAAAAAACATGGATTTAAAATACTGCAATTTAACGCCGTTGTGGAAAGCAACCTTCACGCCAGACATCTGTATGAGCGGCTGGGCTTTATTCCACTCGGCGTGATTCCCAACGGGTTTCGGATGAAAGATGGAAGCTATGAAAATATCTGCCCCTATTACCATGTGCTGTAATGGCGGCTTATCTGTATCTTTTTACTGGCTGACTGTTTCAACCGGCCTTAGCTTAGCGGCCCACCTTGCAGGAAAATACCCGGCGGCCACCCCAAGAAGCACTGCGAAGAAAAATGCCGCAGCCGCCAGCCAAAACGGAATTACCGCAAGTGTGGTGCCCTTTGGCATGGCAAGCAGCTTTACTGCCAGAGTATTGACGCCAAAGGCCACAATGCCGTAAGAGCAGAAAATACCGATTAAGCCCCCGATTCCGCCTAAGATTCCGGACTCTAACAGGAACAGGTTAAGCAGTTCATCCGGATCGCAGCCTAATACCTTCAGTATGCCAATCTCATGAATCCGGTCATAGACGGAGGTCGCCATAGTATTGCCGATTCCAATTACCGCCACAATCAGGGCTATCATGCCAATACCGCCTAAAACAAACTGCGCAATCTTTATACTCCGCTGGGTGGAATCCAGAAATTCCTTATTGCTGTAAGTCTGAAATCCCATGTCCTGAAGTCTTTTTTCCACCTTCTCCACATGCTCTGCATCATCCACCTTTACCGTTGCGCTGTCATAAATCCAATAGGAATAGTTATTGCCGTTCTCATCCTTTGGCTGCCCCGGTATCCCGTTGTCCGTCGCAATCTGTTTTAAATATTTTTTCAGCACATCAATATCACAATATATATCATAGAGATAAGTATCCTTATGGGTAACGCCGCAGATATTCATTCTGTATTCCAACCTTTCCTCCTGCTCCCCCTCAAAGATTATCTTCATGCTCTCGCCGGTAAATGTCTGCTGTCCGCCACTTTCCTGCGCAGCTTCCCCTTTGCTCTCCTGTTGTTCCTCTTCGTCTTTTTCATGCATCTGCGCATAGCTTTTTCCAAGGGAATTATGGATAAACAAATCCATGGCGTTGCTGCCCAGTAAAATCTGAGGTTTTATTCCATCGCTTTCCGGAAGGCTTCCCTCCCCAAGCTTTAACTGTTTCAGATAACTTCCGGGCCTGCCTGTCAAAGATATGTAACCCGTATACTGGTTATACTCGGCTGACACCGGTACAGAAAGACCGGGATACGCTTCCTCCACATTTTCCAGTTTTTTGATTTCCTCCAGTTTCCGGTCCGTAAGCATCCTGTCTGTCCGTTTTCCCCCGGAAACCCCATAAATCGTAATCTCCGTTATGCTGCCGGAAAGCTCTAACATGGAATACAGTTCTTGTTTCATTCCGATTCCAATCGCCAACATCGACACAATGGAGATGACTCCGATTACAACGCCTAAAATCGTAAGCGCGGTGCGCACGCCCCTTAATTTCATATTTGCGAAGCATAAATGCCAAATCCATGTCATAAGCAATTCTCCATTCCCCGTCTAATCCATAAATTCATCTAATATCTGCTGTTTTCTCTTCCGGCGTTTTATAAAAATCCAGATAAGCAGCGCAGTTGCCAAAACCACGACAATACCCGTAACCACTGTTTTGACAAGGCCGGAATAGTCTGCCGTTTCTTTTATCTTTTCTAAGTTCTCATAAACCGGCTTTGCCACCTCCACCATAATCTCTATTTCCTTTTCTGACACATTGCCCTCCTTGTCCTCATAGGAAATAATCATCCGGTTATCTTTATGGTCTCCCTCCGTTACAACATCCGCTTTCGTTAAGACGTCTACGGTTCCGCTTTTTCCCGGTTCAATGCTGCCCACATAAGTATTGGTTTCCTGTACATTGTCCCCCTCCACCCGGGCAGACACATTGTAAAGCTTTCCTGCGCCTAAATTGTTGACTACTGCGCCGATTTCCGCCATATCACCGACCTCTATTCCCTCCTCTCCCGTAAAAACATCCGTAACAGACAATCTCTGCTCTAAGGAAATAGGTATGTAAATGGCATCTTCCACCATATACTCATAACCGCCGGTATTTTCATATTCCGTTTTCACAGTAAGTTTATAGGATTTTTCCTCCAACCCGTCTGCCGCCTTCATCTTAAAAGTCATATTTTCCCCGCTCTGGCTGTCAATCTGCTCTATGTAAGCGGTGCCTGCCCCGTCCACAGGCAGCAGTTCCCCGGCCTCCGTAACGAGAGAAACCTTGATATTCTTTACCGTTTTTTGCGCCGTATTCTCCATTGTCAGATACAGGGTAAATTCCTTGCCGGCTGTTACCGTCCCCTCCTTAATGGAATAATCTGACAGCATTACCCGCGGCGTCGCCGCAGCTGCGGGAGCCTCCATTACCATTGTCAAAATGCACAGCACAACCGCGCACATTTTCCGCCATAGATTAAATCGAAACCTTTTTTGTCTGCTCTTTTTCATCTTCCTTACCCCCTATCCTACAATGGTAGTGTCAAAAACTACCTGTTTTTTTATCGCTAAATTTTAATAAAAACCTTGATTTTAAGGGAAATCTGCAATAA
>CANREG010000086.1 GCA_947629565.1 uncultured Lachnospiraceae bacterium | reverse complement strand
ATGCAATGATACCTAAGAAAAGCCGCTAAACCCCAGTGTTTACGGGCTTTGCGGCTTACCTCCAACTATTCAAACTCAATCGTCGCCGGCGGCTTCCCGGTACAATCATACATCACCCGGTTAACCCCCTTCACCTCATTCACAATCCTCGAAGTCACCACGCTCAGCACCTCCCATGGAATCTGAGCCGCCTCAGCGGTCATAAAATCGCTGGTGCACACTGCTCGTAGCGCCACCGCATAATCATAGGTTCGCTCATCGCCCATGACGCCCACGCTCCGCATATTCGTAAGGGCTGCAAAATACTGCCCTAAGTCCTTGTCCACTCCGGCCTTGGCGATTTCCTCGCGGTAGATTGCGTCCGCCTCCTGCACAATCCGCACCTTCTCCGCCGTCACCTCGCCGATAATCCGGATGCCGAGTCCCGGTCCCGGGAATGGCTGGCGGCTTACCAGATATTCCGGTATGCCGAGCTCCCGCCCTGCATTGCGCACCTCGTCCTTAAAAAGCAGCCGCAGCGGCTCCACAATCTCCTTAAAGTCCACGCAATCCGGCAGGCCCCCCACATTGTGATGGCTCTTGATGACCGCCGACTTGCCGAGACCGGATTCAATGACATCGGGATAAATGGTCCCCTGCACCAGAAAATCCACAGCCCCGATTTTCTTCGCTTCCTCCTCAAATACCCGGATAAATTCCTCACCGATAATTTTCCGCTTAGCCTCCGGCTCGGTGACTCCGGCTAACTTTCCATAGAAACGCTCCTGGGCGTTGACGCGGATAAAATTAAGGTCGTAAGGTCCTTCCGGGCCAAATACCGCCTCAACCTCGTCTCCCTCATTCTTCCGGAGCAACCCCTGATCCACAAACACGCAGGTAAGCTGTTTCCCTACCGCTTTGGAGAGAAGGACGGCAGCCACAGAGGAATCCACGCCGCCGGACAGGGCGCATAACACCTTGCCGTTACCAATCTTTTCCCGCAACGCCGTAATGGTATCGTCCACAAAGGAAGACATTTTCCAGTCTCCGCTGCACCCGCATACCTTATACACAAAATTGGACAGCATTTTCATTCCTTCCACCGTATGCATAACCTCCGGGTGGAACTGGGTGGCGTAAAGCTTCTTCTCCGGACACTCCATCGCCGCCACAGGACAAACCGGTGTTGTAGCGGTTACTGTAAAGCCCTCCGGCGCCTTGGCAATGTAATCTGTATGGCTCATCCAGCAGACGGTCTTTTCCGACACATCCCCAAACAGGACAGAGGAACGGTCTACCGTCACTTCCGTCTTGCCATACTCAGAAACCGGTGCTGTCTGCACCTGCCCCCCTAACAGATAGCTCATCAGCTGGGAGCCATAGCAGATTCCAAGAATGGGGATTCCCATCTCTAACAACTCTTTCTCGCATCTCGGAGATTCCTCTTTGTATACGCTGTTCGGACCTCCTGTAAAAATGATTCCCTTTGGATGCATTTCCCTAATCCTGTCCATTCCTATCGTATATGGGTGAACCTCACAGTACACATTGCACTCCCGCACCCGGCGCGCAATCAACTGGTTATACTGACCTCCAAAATCCAAAACAATGACTAATTCCTTTTCCACTGGTGTGCCTCCTTATCTCCTATGATAACTTCTATATTCTACCTTATTTCTGAAAAAACCACAACCATAACCCTGCAAAAAACACAGCCGGAACCCATTAGCTCCGGCTGTGCTGATATTTTAAGACTTTTCTATTCTTCGCTGCTGCCTTCCGCCGCTGCATCCGTATCTGCAGGCGCAGCCTTTCCCATCTGCTTCAAAACCTCCTGCACCGCAGCGTCAAGCTGGTTATCCTTTTCCCCTTCTGACTCCCGGTATGCATCTACATCTAATTCCACTTCCACATCCGGCTTAATGCCGATTTTATGGATATCATTGCCCTTTGGCGTAAAATATTTGGCAATGGTAAGCTTAATGGCGGAACCGTCGTCTAACGGGAACATCCGCTGCACAATTCCCTTGCCGTAAGTATTGGTACCAACCAGCTCGCCTAATCCGTAATCCTTCACCGCCCCGGCAAAGATTTCTGAGGCAGACGCGCTGTAGCCGTTTACCAGCAGAGCCAATGGCTTGGTAAACTGGTGCTCATCATCCGAATTATATTCACTGGTCACATTGCCGTCTTTGTCCTCCGTATAGACAATCTTACCGGCAGGCAGCATATAATCTAACATCTCCACTGCAATGTCCAAAAGACCGCCGCCATTGTCCCGCAGGTCCACAACCAGGCCCTCCATTCCCTGGCTTTCCAAATCCTCTATGGCCTCAATATACTGCTTGGCAGTCACCTCATAAAAACTGCTGACCTGAATATAACCAATATGATTATCAAGCATCTTATATTCCACCGTAGGATTTTCCACCTTCTGCCTTGGCATGGTAAATTCATGATCCTTGGCGTCAGACGCGCGGTATACGGTAATCGTTACCTCTGAACCCTCTTCCCCGCGTATCTTATCTACCACTGTATCAATATCCTGAGCAGTAATATCCTCTCCATTTACATGGGTAATCACATCTTCCGCCTTAACGCCTGCTTCCTTTGCCGGACCGTCAAATACATCCACTACGGTTATAATCTTGGTATCCACATTCTGGGAGACCTGAACTCCCACACCGACATACTCCCCGTTGGAATCCTCCATAAAACTGGCATATTCCTCCTGAGAATAGTATACAGAATAGGGATCGTCTAACCCCTCCATATACCCGCGGATAATTCCGTCCTGTTTTTCCTGCTCATCATCCTCAAAATAAAAATTCTTATCAATTAATGCCTCGATATCCTCTAACTTGGAATTGGTATCCTTCCCAACCACATCGCTGCTGCTTAACATCTTAACCGGCTGTTCCTTTTCCTCCGCAGCTGCTGAGGTCGAATCCCCTCTGGTCATTTTCACACTGGAACTGCATCCGGCAGAACCGGCTAACATACAAGCGGCCAAAGTACATACAGCCAGCTTTTTCTTCCATATCTTTTTCATGCATATCCTTCTTTCATTCTTGCTATCATCTTTAAGCGTTTATTCACATCCGCCTATTAACATATGCTATAATACTATATAAATGTTACCACTTCGTGAATTTACTGCAAATATGCCAGCGGATCAACATAATTTCCGTCTACACGCACGCCAAAATGACAATGCGGCCCGCTGGAAATTCCTGTGGAGCCTGCCGCAGCAATCTGCTGACCTGCGCTTACTGTCTGCCCGGGAGAAACCAAAAGAGAAGAATTATGCATATAAACCGTCACCACACCACCGCCATGATCAATACATACATAGTTACCCTCTGCATAATTATAAGCTGCTACAATTACCGTTCCACTGGCAGCCGCTACCACGCTGGCTCCTGCATCACAGGCAATATCGATTCCCTTGTGATTGGAGCTGGCTCCCGCTACCGGAGATGTACGGTTTCCAAAATAAGAAGTAATCCGGCTGTATCCCGGAACCGGCCAGGTAAAGATTCCGCCGGTATAGGTACTGGTATTACTGTTGCTGGCGTTCTGCTCCGCCTGCGCAATAATAGCCTCTGCTTCCGCCTCCGCCTGCGCATAACGGTTCACTTCCTCCTGCTGCCCTTCTATCGACTTGGTATACTCCTGTACCTGCCGGTTTTTTTCAGCCACTAAGGTTTCCATTGTCTCTTTTTGTTGATTCACTTCTTCCTGCAACGCCTGATTTGCGGCAAGATCTTTATCCAGCTTCATTTTCAGATTGGCAACCTGTTCCTTGGCTGTCTTTAACTGTTTCAGTACATTATAATCATACAAGGAAACCTGGGCTGCATATTCCGTCTTATTAATTGCATCTGTCATGGATGTCGCTGTCAAAAGCACTTCCAAATATCCTTTATTGCCGGATTCATAAACCATCTGAATCCGCTCCTTCATAGCTTCGTACTGTTCCTCCTGCGCATTTCTGGCAAGCTCTAGATTTTTTTGTGTCTCTTCAATTCTTTCCTGCAATTCTTTCTGGTTCTGCTCCAAATGGGAAATCTCAATCTGCACCTCATTCAAAGATTTATCCAGCTGAATAATATAATCCTCCATATTACTCTTGGCCTTTTTCAGATTATCAAGAATTTCCTGGGCTGCCTTTTTATTTTTAGCCGCCTCCTTTGCATCCTGACGCGCTTTATCAACAGACGCATCTGCCGTTCCATTATCTGTCGCCTCTGTACTGCCTGTGCTTTCCGTAGTCGTACTTTCCGCAGTCGTGCTTTCTGAATTCTCTTTTTCCTGATTATCCGCCGTAGCATAACTTATAATCGAATGACCGTGCATACTCCCTATCGCCAATGCGCCGGCAAGAACCAGACAAAACATTTTTTTCTTTGTTTTGAACATACAAAGCCTCCTTTATCAAACCCGCAAATGTCTGTGCGTTGTAATTAAACTGCCAAAAAATCCAACGCCTACCCCCAACAAGATGGAAATCGGCGCCATTCCCTTATACACCTGCCCCACGGAAACAAAATCCATTAAATTCTTGACAATCTCAAAACGCTGCATCAAATATTCCGTCATGGCATTATACATAAAATATATAATCCCCAGAGGAATAATAGAGCCAATCAGACCGATTATCACGCCTTCCACCAAAAACGGCGCTCTTACGAAAATATCCTTTGCGCCAATCAGCTTCATAATGGCTATCTCCTCTTTTCGCACGGAAATACCGATGGTAATCGTATTGCTTATCAAAAACAGGGAGACAAACAGAAGAATCAAAATAACCGCTAACGATACATAGCTTACCAGCCGCTCTAACGATGTCAATCCGCCTGCGGTTGCGTCACTGCTGTTTACCTTACGCACCCCTGCTATTCCCTCAATCAGCTTTACCGTATCCTTCTGTCCTCCGATATTTTTGAGGGTAATCTCATAAGAAGCTGCATTTGCCAGCGGATTATCATCTCCAAACACGCTGTCCACATAGCTGGTATCCCCCCGGAACACATCCTCAATATACGTATCCCAGGCGGCATCCGCTGAAATGAATGTCGTGGTATCCACATTTTCCATCGCTTTAATCTCATCACCGATATGCGCAATCTGCTCCTCACCAACCCCTTCATCAAAAAATACAGAGATTGTAAGGGAGTCTTCTATATTCTTAATCTCGTGCTCCATATTCAGTACCAGAGCATAAAATATTCCAAACAAAAACAGGCAGGCTACAATCGTTCCGATAGACGCTAAGGAAAATAACAAATTCCGCCGGAGGTTCTTTGCGCCTTGTTTAATGCTATATCCCAATGTATTAATCTGCATCTTCATACCCACCTTTTTCTTCGTCACTGACAATCCGTCCTTTTTTCAGGGTAACCACCCTTTTCTGAAACAGATTGACAATATCCTTATTGTGTGTCACTACAACTACGGTAGTTCCTCTGTTGTTAATCTCCTCTAACAGTCTCATGATTTCGAGAGAATTTTTAGGATCCAGATTGCCTGTCGGCTCGTCAGCCAATATAATATCCGGCTCGTTGACTATCGCTCTTGCCAACGCCACCCGCTGCTGCTCTCCACCGGACAGCTCCTTTGGAAACTGCTTATATTTATCCGCCAGCCCCACCATTGTCAGCGTGGCAGGAACCTGTCTTCTTATATCCCGCATAGGCTTTTCAATGACCTGCTGGGCAAAAGCTACATTTTCAAATACGGTTCTGTCTTTTAACAGGCGGAAATTCTGAAACACTACCCCGATCTTACGGCGCAGAAAAGGAATCTCCTTCCGTTTCATCTTACTGTACTGATAATCCTCAACTGTAATCTCTCCCTGTGTGGGTTGTATCTCTTTTAATAAAAGTTTAATCAATGTAGTTTTTCCTGAGCCGCTGCTGCCTACCACAAAGACAAATTCTCCTTTATTAATCTGAAGTGTTATATTGTCCAATGCTTTTGTACCTGTCGGATACTGCATCGTAACATGATCCAGCAATACCATATTAATGCTCCTTTGATTCCATGTATTTCATATATTTGACAACCATTAACGCAAGTTTAAAAGTAATCGCATCTTCAAAAACCCGAAGATCTAACCCTGTGCTTTTCTGCAACTTATCCAGACGGTACACCAGCGTATTACGGTGAATGTAAAGCTGTCTGGAGGTTTCTGACACATTCAGGCTGTTTTCAAAAAACTTATTAATCGTCGTCAGCGTCTCTTCGTCAAAATCCTCTAAGGAATGATTCTCAAAAATCTCTTTGATAAACATTTTGCAAAGAGGAATAGGCAGCTGATAAATGAGACGCCCAATACCCAGATTGCTGTAGGCAATGATATTCCGGTTCCCATAGAACACTTTGCCGACATCCAGGGCGGCCTTTGCCTCTTTGTAAGAACGGGACACCTCTTTAATCTCATTGACAATAGTGCCGTAAGCCACATGAACCGAAGACATAGCCTCTGTATTCAGCATATCCACAATAACCTTTGCCGTCTTGCTCATATCCTCATAGGTCTCATTTTGCTTAACCTCCTTAACGAGAATAATATTCTTCTCATCCACGGCGGTAACAAAATCCTTTGCCTTGCTTGAGAAAATGTTTCTCACAGTTTCCAGGGCGTTGGTATCCTTTTCATTTTTCGTCTCTATTATAAATACAATACGTTTCACATCTGTGTCAATATGAAGCTTTTTGGCTCTATTGTAAATATCTACCAACAGCAGATTATCTAACAGCAGATTCTTGATAAAGTTATCCTTGTCAAAACGTTCCTTGTATGCCACCAACAGATTTTGTACCTGAAAAGCGGCAATTTTGCCAATCATATACACATCCTCTGCCTCACCCTTGGCAATAATTACATATTCCAGCTGATTCTCATCAAATACCTTAAAAAACTGATACCCCTGCAGCATTTGGCTCTCTGCCGGAGAATCCACAAAGGCAAGTACAGATTTCTCATACTCATCCGTGTCCCGCAGAGTGGAAGCCAATGTCTTTCCCTCCGTATCCATTACGCATAAATCGACTCTTGCAATCGCCTTAATGCCTTCGATTGTATCCTGCAAAATCTGATTTGAAATCATCTTATCCACTCCTTAATACATACTTATCTATATTGTAACGGAATTTTGCCAAAAAAGAAAGTATTTGACACGTTTTTTTTCAAATTTTTCACAAAAAAAAGCGGCAGCCTACGCTGCCGCTTCCCACAGAAGAAAGAGAAATTAATCC
>CANREG010000085.1 GCA_947629565.1 uncultured Lachnospiraceae bacterium | reverse complement strand
TGGAGGGTTTCGGCGTCTTTCAGATGCGCGATCAGGGGGAGTGCGAGCAGGCGGTATTAGACGCCATCAGCGTGGGCTATCGGTTGATTGACACGGCGGCATCCTACGGAAACGAGGAAGCGGTTGGCGCGGCAATCCAAAAGAGCGGCGCCTGCCGGGAGGACTTATTTATTACCACCAAACTGTGGGTATCGGATTCCAGCTATGGGGGTGCAAAGCAGGCATTTGAAACTTCCTTAAAAAAGCTGGGACTGGATTACTTGGATCTTTATCTTTTGCATCAGCCCATGGGCGACTATTACGGCGCATGGCGTGCGCTCGAAGAACTATACAAGGAAGGGCGCGTTCGCGCCATCGGCGTTTGCAACTTCTATCCCCATGTGCTGGCAGATTTTTGTGAGACGGTGGATGTCATTCCGATGGTCAATCAGGTAGAGCTGCATCCGTTTTTCCAGCAGCCGGATGCGCTGTCTCTGATGAAAGAATATGAAGTGCAGCCGGAAGCGTGGGGACCCTTTGCAGAGGGAAAGCACGGAATTTTTACTGATCCGGTTCTGACACGGATTGGCAGGAAATATGGGAAATCTGCCGCCCAGGTTGCTCTGCGGTGGAATGTACAGCGGGGCGTTGTCGTGATCCCGAAGTCCACACACAAGGAGCGTATGGAACAGAATTTCGATATTTGGAATTTTAGTCTTACCGATGAAGAAATGAAGGAGATCGCACCGTTTGACATCGGACACAGCGAGATCGTCAATCATTTTGATCCGAACTTTGTCCGGGCGCTGCATAGACGATAAATATGGGAAGGAGATTTTTAACGATGAATGCATTTACTTACCGTTATCCCGTAACGGTCTATTTTGGAGAAAAAGCAGCCGGGAAGAATTTGCCGGCGGAGCTTGCAAAAGCGGGAAAAAATGTGATGCTTGCCTATGGCGGCGGTTCGATTAAAAAGAACGGCATTTATGATGAACTGATGGAGCTTCTTACTGATGCCGGAAAGAATGTCACGGAATTTTCCGGCATCATGTCAAATCCCACCTATGCCAAGGTGCAGGAGGGCGCGCGGCTTGCCCGTGAGAATAAGATCGATTTTATCCTAGCCGTGGGCGGCGGCAGTGTTATTGATTGCTGCAAGGTCGTGTCTGCACAGGCGAAGACGGACGAGGATCTGTGGGAACTGGAAATCGAAAAACATGGCGGTCCAACTGCGTTTATTCCGATGGGCGCTGTGGTGACTGCGTTTGGCACCGGCGCGGAGATGAATAACGGCGCGGTGATCACCAATGAGGAAAAGAAAGTCAAAGGGCCGCTGTGGGGCGCATTTTATGATTTTGCAATCCTTGATCCGGTCTATACAATGACGATGCCGATGAAACAGGTCGTTTCCGGGGCGTTTGATGCGCTGTCCCACTGTATGGAAACCTATATGGGCTCTCCGCGGGAGACGAACCTTTCCGACGAGATTAACGAAGCCTGTCAGAGAAATATTATCCGCAATCTGCGGGCGACATTAAAGGATCCGCAGGATATTGAAGCAAGAAGTGAACTTGTCTGGGCAGCGGCGATGGGCGAAAATGGCATCTTAAAGATCGGAAAGGTCACGGATTTTCAGGCGCATATGTTAGAGCATCAGCTCGGCGCTTATACTGACTGCAACCATGGACAGGGGCTCGCAGTCATTCATCCGGTGCTGTATTGCTATATGCTTCCGGAAGCAGCGCCCCAGTTTGCAAGGCTGGCGGTAAATGTGTGGGGCATTGATCCTAACGGAAAATCGGAAGAGGAACTTGCAAATGCTTTTCTTGATTCACTGGTGGCATTTATCAGGGAAGTTGGACTGCCGGGGACCTTCTCTGAAATGGGAATTGCAGAGGACACCAATTATAAGGCAATCGCAGACAGCACGGTACTGACCGGAGGATGCTGCAAGAAATTGACGAGGGAAGAACTGCTGGCAGTTCTTAACGAGTGCAAATAATTCAGGAGGAGATCACTATGAGCATATTGTTTATCAATGCGAGTCCCAACAAGGAAGGGAACACCGCAAAACTGGCAGCGGAGCTGCTCTCCGGCAAGGAGTATGAGACCCTTGACTTGGTCGACTATAAAATCTACGCCTATGGGCAGGACTTTCCGGACGATCAGTTCAACACCGTCATTGGGAAAATCAACGGCGCGAATACCGTGGTCATGGGCTCCCCACTCTACTGGCATAACATCTGCGGACTCATGCGGAACTTTCTGGACCGCTGCTACGGGCCGGTCCGTCAGGGGGCTTTTTCCGGGAAGAACCTCTATTTTATCATCCAGGGCGCGTCTCCGGAAAAATGGCAGTTGGAGGCTTGTGAATTCACCATGTCGCGGTTTGCCGGGTTATACGGCTTCACCTATAAGGGCATGATCACTGACCAAAGCCAGGCAAAGAGAATATCTGTGGAATAATCGATTGGAGGAATTGATATGGCAAAGAAACAAACGGCGGGACGCGACATGCTTGGCAGTCTTGCGCCCAAATTTGCGGAACTGAATGACGACGTATTGTTCGGAGAGGTATGGTCGCGGGAAGATAAACTTTCGCCCAGAGACCGGAGTATGGTTACAATAGCGGCACTGTTCTCGGCGGGGCTTTACCCGCAGCTAAAAAGCCACCTTGCTTTGGGTAAGGAACACGGTGTTACCAGGACGGAGGCTGTGGAGATTGTTACCCAGCTTGCCTTTTACTGCGGCTGGCCGAAAGCATGGAGCGCTTTTCCGTTGATTGCGGAAGTCTATGGCGAAGAGGAGGGCACTCCGGCAAAGGATCTTTCGGTCTTCCCTGTGGGCGAAAAAAACGATGCGTTTGCGCAGTATTTCATCGGGCAGAGCTATCTCGCGCCTGTTTCCACAGCGCAGGTGCCGGTGTTCAACGTGACCTTTGAGCCCGGCTGCCGTAACAACTGGCACATCCACTATGCGAAAAGCGGCGGCGGACAAATGTTACTCTGTGTTGCTGGTCGCGGCTGGTATCAGGAGGAAGGAAAAGAGGCGCAGGAGCTTCACCCCGGAGATGTAGTTAATATTCCTGCAAATGTAAAGCACTGGCACGGAGCAGCGAAAGACTGCTGGTTCCAGCACCTTGCGGTGGAGGTTCCCGGTGAGGAAAGCCGTACCGAGTGGTGCGAAGCTGTGACGGATGAGGTCTATGGAAAACTGGATTGAAAGTGTAGAAAAATTATTATGAAATCGAAGCAAATATGGAAAATTACAGTTGATATTCTCATGACCGTCGCCTTGCTGTTGTTAATGGCGTACAGCCTGGTGTGTGGCAGCAATCCCGCTGTTGGGGAAGCCGTCCATGAATGGCTCGGCACCGGAATGTTTGCCTTGGTTGTTTTACATCATATTTTGAACCGCAAGTGGATTGGCAGTGTGCTTAAGGGGAAATACACCCCTTATCGCATTGTGCAGACAACGCTTGCGGTTCTTGTGTTGCTTGCCATGTGCGGTTCCATGGTAAGCGGTATCCTGCTGTCCCGTACCGTTTTTTTATTTTTGGGAATAAGAGGCGGACAGGCAGCGGCGCAGACACTTCATATGCTCTCGGCCTATTGGGGATTTGTATTTCTGTCATTGCACCTTGGACTGCATTGGAGCGGGATTATGAGCATGGCAAGGAGACACACAAAAAAATCATCGAAAGTTTGCAAATGGGCACTTCGCACGATAGCTGCTTTGATTGCGGTCTATGGAGCTTATGCTTTTGTCAAACGGGACTTTGGAAATTATATGCTCCTGCGGTATCATTTTGTGTTCCTTGATTTTGAGGAGCCGCTGGGGGTGTTTTTGCTTGATTATGTTGCGATTATGGGATTATTCGTGTATGTCGGGTATTATATTTCAGTCCTGCTTATAAGTGTGGACAGGAAAAAATTGAACAATTGATTTGATGTGATCTTTCAGTTAGACCAGTTCCACATATGATAGAAAATAAAGAAAAAGTTGCCAATGGGTGGTTGACACATAATAATCCCGTGGTAAACTAGGTTATATGGAGAGTGATTGGATTATTATATGATTTAGTAATGAGATAAGGAGACCAGGAATGAACAGAGAAGAAGCATGGAATTTATTGACCGAATATAATCAGGAGGAGTTTCATTTGAAACATGCGCAGACGGTTGAACAGACGATGCGATATTTTGCCGAAAAACTTGGGTATGGAGATGAAAAAGATTTTTGGGGAATCGTAGGATTATTGCATGATCTGGATTTTGAACAGTTTCCCGAGCAGCATTGTATTAAGAGCCAGGAAATTATGCGTGAGCGGGGCGTAGATGAGAGAATAATTCATGCTACTGCAAGCCACGGATACGCAATAACCGTGGACATAGAACCGGAGCATGAGATGGAGAAGGTATTGTATGCGGTAGATGAACTGACGGGATTGATTGGGGCCGTGGTTCTTATGAGGCCGTCTAAGAGCGTGCAGGATTTGGAATTGAAGTCCGTGAAAAAGAAATTCAAGTCAAAGGGGTTTGCTGCGGGCTGTGACCGGGAAGTGATAAAGCGCGGCGCAGATATGCTTGGCTGGACCTTAGACGACTTGATTCTTCAGACAATTGAAGCTCTTAAAACATTCTCTCCATGAGGCTTGCTTTCTATTGCTGGTTTGTTGCTAAACGATTTGAAATAAGGCTTTTTGATGGGGATGGATTCCCCGCCTGTAGATGATATGATCCCCCATAGGTAGACAAGGTAAATAAACAAAGTCTACTTATAGGGGATTTGTATTTCTGTCATTGCACCATGGACTGCATTGGAGCGGCAGCATTTGTTACTGTTGCCTGTTGACGCCGGTAGGTATCGTTATCCTTTTTCATTAACTCGCTTTTGATTTGAGCTAACCTATGTTCCAGTTCGCTTTTCTTTTTTTCATCTCCGTTGACGCTGCGAAGCTGTTGTTCCAGTTGCGTTTTTTCTTCTTTCAGACGCTCAATTTCTTTATCAACGGTGTCTGTATTTGTCGTGCATTTTTCCGGCCTGTCATCTCCGCCTGCTGGGTTTACCCCGTTAGGGGCGGTGCGCTCTTTTTTATGAGGATTATCATATAACACTTTGGGATTTCCGCTTTTATCCTTTCCCATATGATATAATCCGCTTGGTCTGCTGCCGGATTTCTCACTGCTGATGTATTCATCTTTGGAAACGGAAATGTTTTCGCTCTTATTTATTGTTTCCTTTGTCCAATCCTTGCTTTGCTTTACGCTTTCCCGATAGTTGTTTTTGCAGTCCTTATAATTACCGGTTACTTCCATTGACATAATATCAACCTCCTTAAATAAAATAGTTTAGATAAAAAATGCTTCCGTCATCTATTTCGTCCCTTGTGGATTTTTGCCTTATATTTTTGTATCAACTGGTCTGTTTCGTGTTATATCCGCTGGAAAATGGCAGGAGAATATCTACTTCAAATTGATAATCCTCCACTTTGATTTGAAGGGTTCCGCTATACTTGCGTATCGTCTCCTCAATGTTCAGATACCCTATGCCTTTCTTCATTTCCTCTTTGCTTTTCATGTTCGTACTGTTGCTGGCGGCAATCAACAGACATTTTTTGACCTTGTGTGACATGATATTTACAAAAGGGGAGGATAGTTTATCGGTACTGCTGCATTCATTTATTGCATTATCCAAAATATTTCCAAACAAGACGCATAGGTCAAATTCGTCTATGGTACATTCTTTGGGAATGTTCACATCAGTTGTAAATGATATGTTTTTTTGCACTGCCTGTTTCTTTTTTTCATAAAGCAGGGCGTCTACCGCCTTGCTGCCCGTCACCTCGTCATTTTCGTTTATTCCGCCGCTTTCTGCCATTGCCGCCAAATAATCCCCTATTTTGTTCCATTCATTCCCCTTCCATAGACCATAGAGGGAAAGAATATGGTTCTTCATGTCATGCCGCAGTCGTTCCATTTGCAGATACTGCTCGTTGAGCATTTTGTAAAAATGAATCTGTGCATGATACCGTTCCTTCTGCCGTTGCTCCATATAGATTTTATTCATAAAAAACAGGAATCCCCCTACAATACACGCTGTCAGGACGCATAAAAGACATATCCCGATATGGCTGAAAATTTGATTGAAATACAGATTTTCATATGCCGCCCCGCGCACATTTGCTGCCACCATGATGCCGCTGCTCGCTCCCCAGTTCACGATATCCATAAGGGCAATGATGCAGACAAGCAGGAGAGATGCCATAAGATACCAACTGTTTATTTTAGAATCAAATACCGAGGCCAGTTTCTTTTGCAAAACAGTTTGTACCAAAATAATCAGGACATAAGCGGCGGCCCCGATTATGCTGTTTTGCCATGGTTTTATACTGACTGTCTGGCCGCATGCTATTTGGTTTTGGAAAATCAGAACAATGCAGGAAAAAAAGGAGTAGCCGAAATCCCATACCACAGTTTTGACAGCGATTAAAACCAGCGCTGCAAAAATCTTTTTCATAGCTGAATCCGAAACGGCTATAAACAACAGGCCGGTAAATAATACATGGCAGAATATTACATTTAAAATGTAGGAGGTTCCAACGCTTCCGTTCAGATTGGCGGCTGCCTCTATTACAGATGTCAGAAGTATAAATATTTTTTTGTCTAATTTAAAATGGTTCAGATATTTATCGCAAAAGTTATAAAGCGATATCATATATCCTATATAACAGAGTCCAAACACGATAAGACCGGCTCTCATATACTGCCTCCGATTTTTTTCATATATTCCAGAATTTCCCGGCAAAACGCATCATACCTTCTTTGTGCAATCATTATTTTTTCCCCGTTGTCAAGGGTAACTTCTTTATGATTGTAAGTATCTGCATATTTCAGATTGACAACAAAACTTTTATGACATCTGAAAAACCCTTTATCCCTTAAATCATGCTCTAATGCGCTGATTTGCCCGTAATAGTCAAATGTACCATTTTTGCTGTGTACGGAAATAATCCGGCCCCTGATTTCAAAATAATAAATGTCGGTTAACCGTATCTTTTTATTTTGGCGTTCTTTATTGATGATGATAAATTCTTCCGTGGTGTGTTCTAATTTTAGCAATGCCCGTTTTATCGTATTTTCCAGTTTGATTCTGTCCACAGGTTTTGTGAGATAATGAAACGCCTCTACCTCAAAGGCTTCCATTACATACTCTCTGCTGGACGATACGAAGACAATTATCTTATCAAACTGTTTTTTCCTTAAAATCTGTGCAGTCTTCATTCCGTTTATATCGCACATTAGAATATCTAAAAAAATAATGTCAAAATTTTCGATTGCATTTAATAAATCCTGCCCCTGTTGAAATTGCTTTATTGTACAGGTGACTTGCATATCATCTAAAATGTCTTTTATTATTCCTGCAAGATTACAACTGTCAAGGATTTCGTCATCGCATATGGCAACCGCTAACATTTCACTCACCAACCTTATTGCTTTCTGATTATATTATATATCGGCGCAGGCGGCTTCGCAATTTTGAAAATGACATGAACGGTCAGTTTTATGTAATGTTCGTATAAAAATTTGTCCGGTGGTTGGCAAAAAGGATTTTGTCAGTCAATTTATTTCAGGCTGTTAAGACTGTGATGCATATAACGCTTTACATAAAAATCATCTTGAGTTTCCGCAAACTGTAAAAAAATTGAATATATCTTCCTAAACGTACCAATCTGCAAAATTTTTGAATAATA
>CANREG010000084.1 GCA_947629565.1 uncultured Lachnospiraceae bacterium | reverse complement strand
GTGCTTCGTCGTTGCCTACGCGCACTCGGGACTTTCACCCGTTAGAGCCCGCCCATGGCGGGCGAACCAAAAAAAGACCAACCTTTCGATTGGTCTTTCAACTTTCAAGATACCAATTGCCTAATAGTGACGCCAATACATGACGCTTACCTCGAAAATGGCACTAACATAGGACTTACTGTTGGTATCCTTATAGTAGCATATGCTTTTATACTTGTCAATATTCGAAAAAAAATTATTTAGGAAATTCAAAAATAAATTTAAGCATTCCTTCTTTTTCCAATTTTGAAAATTCCTCTCCATAATCTCCCGTTTGCAAATGAGAATAAAACAAATTTGCAAAAACATCTGCAACTTGAATCAACTTATTATCAGAAGAATCAAAGTATTTAACCTCGAATTTGCTTTTTGTTGTTCCATTCATCAACAACTCTGTATTTAAATAATTTTCCAAAAAATACTTCGCTTCTGTCTTTTCATTGCGCTCATCCAACTGCAATGTGCAATCTTCATCCGGCAAGTAACCTTTAGTAATAAAATACTCCATCGCCAGTTTAAGTGTATAATTAAACACTCGTGCCTTATTAGTGCAAAATTGATCTGTAAGTTTCTCATTTGCAATCTTTATATAATATATTTCAAATGTCTGCTTTTTTGAAAAAAAGTCAACAAATTTTTGCTTCATTTCCTTATCAAACTGTGAGCCCTTCAGTTCTTTAAAACTTCCATTAAGAAACATTTTTCCGCCTTCTTTAACGACGACTCCCGTTTTTTGATTTACCTTATCTTTATCCAGTTCTTTTAATGACTCGTAGTTTGAAGATACAAAACGCTTATATGCCTTTTTCAAAGATTCTTTATTTTTCACCCTAATAAGTGCTACTACAAAATATTTATTATTAGGCATATGATTATTAATCGAACCCGATTCATCTATATATATTATCATAAGCATCTCTCCTTCCATAATCGCTTCTGCATCTTTTCGTCCTATAAGTCATCTATATGCGTTTTTACTTGAGTACTCTCTATAAAACTATACTATTCTTCATCAAATAGCCATTTTCACCCCAAATCGACAGAACCCTTTGATTTATTAGGCTTTTCTCGTCAGCAGACAAACCGTCTCCACATGCACAGTCCCGACAAATTGGTCCACCGCACAGGCCTTAACCACCCGATATCCTCTCCCGGTCAGCACCGCCAAATCCCTTACCAGGCTGGTGGGTTTGCAGGAAATATACACGATTTCTTCCACGCCATAGGCGATAATCTTATCCAGCGCCTTGGGGTTAATTCCGTCCCTTGGCGGGTCTAACACGATGATATCCGGCTGCTCCGCAATCTCATCAATCACCTTCAGCACATCTCCGGCAATAAATTCACAGTTGGCAAGGTCGTTGAGCTTCGCATTTTCTCTGGCGGCCTCCACCGCTTCTTCCACAATTTCCACGCCGATTACCTTTTTTGCCACCGGCGCTAACATCTGGGCAATGGTGCCCGTTCCGCTGTACAAATCAAAAATCACCTTATCCCTTGTGTCTCCCACATAAGAGCGGGCAGTTTCATACAAAACCTCGGCTCCTCTGGAATTGGTCTGAAAAAAAGAGAACGGGGAAATCCGAAAAGTCAGCCCGAGAATATTTTCATAAATATAATCCTGCCCGTAAAGGGTAATGACTTTTTCCGGAACCACAGCGTCAGAAAGGCTGTCGTTATGGGTGTGCAGTATGCCGGCAATCCTTCCATGCAGCTTTAGCGAAAGCAGCCGCTCCTTTAATTCCTCCAGATAAAGGCTGTCCAAATTCTGAGTGGTAGTCACCAGATTTACCAGAATATCCCCGCTGCAAGCGGCCTGCCGCACCACCAGATGCCGAAGCACGCCGGTATGCTGCATTTTCTTATAAAAAGGCGTCTGCTTCTCTGTATAAAAATCCAGCACTGTCCGCAAAATGTCGGTATAATCCGAATCCACAATCCGGCAGTGGTCCACTGTAACAATATCGTGAAAACTTCCCTTTTTGTGCATACCAAGAGCCAGAGGACCGCCTTTAAAAGCGTCTCCAAAGGAAAATTCCATCTTATTCCGGTATGCCTCCTGCACAGGACTTCCCTTTATGCCTTCCCACAGGCAAGACTCCTGCTGCAGGCCTTCTCGTATTCCTCCCTGCGGGCTATATTCCTGCCGCAAGCCTTCCCTTATTTCTCCCTGCGGGCAAGACTCCTGACACAAATCTTTCTCTGCTTCTCCCTGCGTCGGGGCATTTTGCGCCGCCTCGTTTCCGCTGCCCTCTGCCCCGGCGCCGCATACGACAGGAACGACGCTTTGTAACAGAGATTTTACCTGCTCCTCTTTTAACCGCAGTTGATTTTCATAGCTCATGGTAAGATAGGTGCAGCCGCCGCACTGTCCGAAATGGGGACACGCCGGTATGGCGTCCTCCATAGGTGCCTTTTCCAAAACCTCTAACAGCCGCCCTTCGCCGTTTCCCTTCCGCAGCTTTTTTACAGAGAAACGCACCTTCTGCCCCTTCAATGCCCCTTTAATGCAAATCTCTCTGTCCTCTATATTCACATAACCCTTATTGGGAAAGGTATAACGTTCCACTATACCCTCGCAAATATCCCCTTTTTTCATTGTCCTGTTTTCCTTATCTGTAATCTATCCACTTCAAACACTTTTTCAAAACACACAGCCAGTTCCAGCTTATCATAGGGCGGATAATTTGCAATCTGCGCATAGCCCAGAGATTTGTATAAAGACACTGCCTCCACACAGGCTTCCCTTGTCTGTAAAATTGCCCGTTCAAATCCCTTTTCCCTTGCTCTTTCCTCTAACAGTTCCATCATTTTTCTGGAAATATGACAGCCCCTGTATTCTTCGCTTACCCATACCCGCTTTATCTCTGCCGACCTTTCATCATAGCCTTTAAAGCTGGCACAGGCTGCCGGCCTGCCCTCATCATACACCACCATAACATCATGAATGTCTGCCAGAGCGTTATACGGAACAAACCCTTTACGGTTATCCTCGCCGCCCACTAACCGGTTATAATAGTCTTCCATATCGCCGCTGAACTTAATAAAATCGCCGTCCGTTCCATCTGTCCATTTATAAATGAACTTCCTGCCTCCGGCCTCAAAAAATGTCCCGACCTCCATTTGATACACACCTCACGAAAATCCTGCCTTCCCCAACATATTAAAATCCTAGTAAAATCCCTTATACAAATCCCGCAGAGAGGATTTCAGCAGTCCCTCCGAATAATGGAACTCCCCCTCCCTATCTACCTCAATCAGCATAAAGGTATGCTTTCTGCCGTCCTGTCTCGGATAAGAAATGCTGCCAGGATTTAAGATTGTCACATCCTCGCCGATTTCCAGATAAGGCATGTGCGTATGACCGTACATGACAATATCATAGCCGTTATCTCTGGCGTACTGCCGTAAATGCTCCACCCCGGAATACACATAGAACCGGTGCCCATGGGTAATGAATACCTTTTTATCCGCAATCATAAAGGAATCACTGTCCGGCAGGTTGATATCGTAATCGTTATTACCGGCTATCATATGCGTCTCACACTTTGCCAGTTCCCGAATATACTCCGGTCCGCGCTCAATATCGCCTAAATGGATAAACATATCAATATCGCCCACCTGCTCCAGCACCTGCTTAACATCATCATTTTTTCCATGGGAATCGCTAATCACCAATATCCGCATCTCTATCGCCTCATTATCCTTTCCGGACTGTCTGCCCCGCTGGCCGCCAGTTCTTTTCCCCAACCTTCCGTCTCCGGCCCGCAAGCCGCCTGCCTTCTTTTCAAACCACTTGCGCCAGCCCTTAAAGCTCATCTTTTATCATTTCCAAAGCCCGGCCCCGGTGGCTGATTTTATTCTTCTCCTCCGGGGAAAGCTCTGCGGTTGTCTTTCCGTATTCAGGGAGATAGAAAATGGGGTCATAGCCGAAACCGTTCTCCCCTCTCTCCTCGTAGCCGATTATGCCCTCAATGGTTCCTCGTCTGGTTATCACCCGTCCGTCAGGGAAGGCCGCAGCAATGGCGCAGACGAACCGGGCCGTCCGCTTCTCGTCGGGCACTCCTGCCAGATTATCAATAATCGTCTGGTTCTTAATGGCGTAGGAGGTATCCTCTCCCAACCATCTGGCGGAATAGATTCCCGGCATTTTATCCATGTAATCCACCTCCAGGCCGGAGTCGTCCGCCAACACCAGACAGTTTGCAATTTTGCTGATTGCGGTTGCCTTGATGACCGCATTTTCCTCAAAGGTCTTTCCGTCCTCCACAATATCGGCTTCTATGCCGGCCTCCTTCATGGATAGGATTTCATAGTCCAAATCCCCTAAAATCATACGGATTTCTTTCATTTTTCCCTCATTGCCCGTAGCAAATATCAATTTCTCCATACATTTTCCTCTCTTCTGTTCGCTGCGCCTACTGCTCTCCCAATAATTTTGCTCTCATTTGCTGATAACAGCAGAAACACCTGCTGCCGCCCTCTCAACAGTTTCGCTCGCCTATGCCGACAGCAGCAGAAACACCTGCTGCCGCTCTCAAAGGTTTCGCTCTCCTATGCCAACAGCAGCAAAAGCGCCTACTGCCGCTCTCTCCTCGGCGGCTTCGGCCCCATATACTGATAGTAATAGGATTTAATCATGCCGTTATATATCTTCCGGTTCTTAGTCGCCTTTCTCCCCAAATATTTCTCTGCGTCCTCATAGGAGGTAATAATGAACTTCGACCATGTGTCCAGCCGGTCAAAGGCTTTTCCCATATCCCGGTAAAGCTCCGGCAAATCAGCCCTGTCCTCTAACCGCTCACCGTAAGGCGGATTCGTAATAAGAAATCCGTATTTTTTCGGGCTGGACAGTTCCCGCATATCCCGCTGCTGAAAATGAATATGCTGCTCCACTCCCGCGGCCTTAGCGTTTTTCATCGCGCATTTTATTATACCGGCGTCTAAGTCGTAACCCTGTATGCTCATGCTGACGTCCCGCAAAATCTTATCCTCCGCCTCGGCAAGCGCCTGCTGCCAGACCGCCTCCGCCGCCAGATTGTCCCATTTATCCGCCGTAAATTCCCGGTGCATACCCGGCGCAATCTCAGCCCCAATCATAGCCGCCTCAATAGGAAATGTGCCGCTGCCGCAAAAGGGGTCCACTAAAAGCCTGTCCCTGTTCCAGGGCGTCAGCATAATCAGTGCCGCCGCCAAAGTCTCAGAAATCGGCGCTTTTCCTACCAACTGGCGGTATCCCCGCTTATGCAGCGAGGTTCCCGAAGCATCCAAAGCAATGGTAACAATATCCTTAAAAATAAATACCCGTATGGGATATTCTGCGCCGGTCTCCTCAAACCACCGGATATGGTAAACGCCGGTCAGCCTGTCCACAATCGCCTTTTTGACAATCGACTGGATATCGGAACCGCTGAACAGCTTGGATTTGTTGGTTGTGGCCTTAGTCACCCAGAATCTGGCGTCCTTTGGAAGATACTGTTCCCAGGACAATGCTTTTGTGCCTTCAAATAATTCATCGAAGGTGTCTGCCCGAAAGCTGCCCACCTTAATCATAATTCTCTCAGCCGTCCGGATAAAAATATTGGCTCTCGCCAGTGCTGCCTGGTCTCCCTTAAAGGTAATCCGTCCGTCCTCCACCGAGACAATCTCATAGCCTAAATCTGTAATTTCCCGCTTTAATACTGCCTCCAGCCCAAAATGGCAGGGCGCAATGTACTCCAATTCCTGCATATGTGCTCCTTACAAAAAACAACTCCTGTCCTTTACTATAACAGATTTTGACCAATAAGGAAATAACCTTGTGATTTATTTTGTCAATGAGCCGTTATAATTTCTCAGTCCTCCCACGCAGTTTATCACCGTATATCCCATATCGGATAAAAGCCTTGCCGCCTGTACGCTGGCGCCCCCGGTATCGCAGTATACGATCAGCGTGCGGGATTTCGGCAGGTTCACCAGGTTTTTCTGTATTTTCTCCAAAGACAGATTGACAGCCATGGGAATATGCCCCCGGCAAAAGCGCTCCGGCGGTCTGACATCTACAATAATGGCATCCTCAGATAACGCGCAGCCCAGAATTTTACGGATATTTATGTGTTCAAATGCCATAGCTATGCCACCATTTTCCTTACTTATTATTAACTTATTCAAATCATTCTCCGGCTGTGCATGGCTTATCTCTTTTTTATTTACGCATCTTTATCCCTCCGGTTTCCCGCAAAAAAAGGCTTGACAACATCTTTCTAAACCTATATACTTTGTATTACAAAGTATATAGGTTGGGAGATATCGATGAAGGGGAAATTTGAACGGCAAATGCGAAAAGGCGTCCTGGATATGTTAGTCCTTAAGCTGCTGCAATCCGAAACCAAATACGGATATCAGATTATTCAGGAAATGAAAGAGAAAAGCGAGAACATTTTTTCCTTAAAGGACGGCACCTTATACCCCGTTTTATACCGGCTGGAGGAGGACGGGCTGGTGGCAAGCCGCTGGGAGGAAGGCGAGGGGAAGAAGGTTCCCCGGAAATATTATGAAATCACAGACAAGGGACGGGATGCGCTGGCAGAGATTACAGAGGTCTGGCATACCATTTCCGTAGGAATTTCAAAGCTCATGGAGGATTAAACGATGACGAAGGAAGCATATATTAAAAATATTTTAAAAAAGATACAGTGCGGCAGAGATAAGAAAAAGGACATCCAAAAACAGTTAGAGACGGATATTCATATGCGGCTGGAAGAGGGCGAAGCCTTCGCAGACATCGCCAGGGAAATGGGCTCTGTAAAGGAAATCGCAGACAGCTTCAACGAGGAGCTGTCCGAAAAAGACCGGAAGCAGTACCGCCGGGGACGGACCTTAAAAATAATCCTTCTTGTCGTTCTCTGCCTGGCCGTTATCTGCGCTATCCTTTACTGGGTTCTGCCAAAGGCGGTTCCCTTAGAAGACAGCCGGTATTTTAACCAGGCTGCATTGGAAGAGGCTATGACGAAAACCATTGACCTGTTTGATAAGGAAGATTATGATTCCCTGAAAAATATGTCCACTCCGGACATGCAGCCGGTCTTAACCAAAGAGACCATGGATTCCGCCAAAGCGCAGGTGGCGCAAAACTGGGGCAGCCGGGTAAGCATGGGACAGATATATGGTGCAGAGCTGATACAGTCGGGGAAACATTTTGGCGTGGGGGAAGTAACGGTCACCTATGAAAATGCTTCCGTCACCTTCCATCTGACCTATAACGAGGATATGCAGCTTGCCGGTCTTTATATCCGGTAACCGGCGCATTTTACGGAAAGCAGGTGAGACTTATGTTGATTGGATTTATTATTTGGAGCGGCGTGGCGATCCTGTTTGTATTACTTGGAATCAGCGCCTGGAACCAAAAGGAGGCAGTGGGCTTCTGGACCGGGGTAAAGCCTCCCAAAGTAAAAGATGTTAAAGCCTACAATCACGCCGTCGCCAAGCTATGGTTCGGCTTTGCCGCAGGCATGGAATTGCTTGGCTTCCCCTTTTTAATTGCAGAGCAAAATTCTCCCCTGTTCCTGCTGAGCGCAGTGGGCATGTTACTCCTGGCAATCATTGCCATGGTTATATATGAGTGCGTGATAATCCCTGATTTTAAGGATTAATCCCTATTATTTTGAGTTCGTTTTCTTCTTCCTATTTATTTCCAACTTTATTTCTGATGTGTTATAATATTTTTAGTTAAAAATAAAGTTAAAAATAAGGTTTGCAATATAAAAGAGAGATATCAGCAAAGAAAGAGAGGATTCATTTATGAACGCACTGGATTGTATCAAGACAAGAAGAAGCATCCGCAAATTTAAAGAGGAGGCCGTAGGCCGAGACACCATTAACGCCATTGTCGAAGCCGCCGCCATGTCCCCCTCCTGGAAGAACACGCAGATTACCCGTTACAACATCATTGAGGACAAGGCGATTTTAAATGAGATCGCAGACACCTGTGTCCTGGATTTTGAATTTAACCAAAAGACCATACGCCGGGCGCCGCAGCTTGTTGTTGTGAGCATGATTAAGAACCGGTGCGGCTACGAAAAGGACGGCAGCTTTTCCACCTCCAAAGGAGACCGCTGGGAAATGTTCGATGCGGGAATTGCCTCCCAGACCTTCTGCCTGGCCGCGCATGATATGGGCGTGGGAACGGTTATTTTAGGTATCTTTGACGAGGACAAGGTGGCAAAGGCAATTAACCTTGCCGACACAGAAAAGGTTGCCGCATTGATTGCGATGGGATATCCGGATCAGGAGTGTGAAGCGCCTAAGAGAAAAACCGTAGAGGAACTGGTGCGGTATCTGTAAAATTACC
>CANREG010000083.1 GCA_947629565.1 uncultured Lachnospiraceae bacterium | reverse complement strand
TTGGGGTGCTGGGCAAACATTTTGCAGCCACGCTTGCGCTCTGTCGAAAACGCAGCGGTACATAAGCGAAGGCCCCTTTAATTATGTAACAAACAATAATTTTATAATAGGGCCTTCGCAAGTACCGGCGTTTTCAAAGGGGCTGCAAATGTTTCCCAGCCACCCCTTCCCGGCGCGAGTTCTTCGTAAGCGCGTGCAATCTAATATGCAGGAGAGTCCGGCAGCAGGATTTCTTAAAACCGATGGCAGTGCGGGAAAATGGGAAAGGATTATCCAGCGGCGGTTTCACAAATAAAAACTTAAAGATAATAGAAAGATATCCGCCGGGGGGCCATGGTATATAGAAAGGGGAGAAGGGGGTGTTTTATTCTTAATTTTTTTGGGAAAAGAATCTAGTAAAAATGGGTTGATAGTTGTATAATGGGGATAGTGAGACACTACAGGTAGTGATTTTATGCAGAGTGAGGTAAGGCAAATGGGTTTATTAACATTTTCCGGAGGAATCCATCCCTATGACGGGAAGGATTTGTCCAAGGATAAGGAGATCCGCGATTATCTGCCCAAAGGGGATGCCGTATATCCTTTATCACAGCATATTGGAGCGCCGGCGGCGCCATTGGTGAAAAAAGGCGACAGGGTATTGGTGGGGCAGAAGATTGCGAAGGCAGAGGGATTTGTATCCGCCAATATTCATTCCGGTGTGTCCGGTACGGTTAAGACGATTGAACCCAGAATGACAGCGGCGGGGACGAAGGTCAATTCTATTGTGATTGACAATGACGGTTTGTTTGAAGAGGTGGATTTTAGCGAGAATATTAAGCCTCTTGACCAATTGTACAGAGAAGATGTTAAGGATGCGATTAAAGAGGCCGGGATTGTGGGTATGGGCGGAGCAGGATTTCCTACCCATGTGAAGCTGTCGCCGAAGAATGAGGATGATATTGATACGATTATTGTCAACGGCGCAGAGTGTGAGCCTTATCTGACGTCGGATTACCGGAGAATGATAGAGGTTCCCAACAAGATTGTAACCGGTTTTCAGATTGTCATTAATCTGTTTGATAAGGCAAAGGGAATTATCGCCATAGAGGATAACAAGCCGGAGGCAATAGCAAAGCTTACAGAGCTTACTAAGGATATTGACAATATTACGGTTCGTCCGGTTAAGACCAAATATCCGCAGGGTGCGGAGCGGCAGTTAATCTATGCCAATACCGGCAGGCAGATTAATTCTTCCATGCTGCCGGCGGATGTAGGGTGCATTGTCCACAATATTGACACCATTGTGGCTATTTATAATGCGCTGATTGAGGGAAGGCCCCTCTATGAGAGAATTGTTACCGTTACCGGCGATGCGGTTAATGATACAGCTAATTTCCGGGTGCGTTTAGGAACCAACGCCCGGGAGCTGATTGATGCGGTGGGAGGCTTTAACATCGAAGATCCGGGGAAAATCATTTCCGGCGGCCCCATGATGGGAAAAGCCATGTTTTCCTTAGATGTTCCGATTGTAAAGGGTTCTTCGGCGCTGCTTTGTTTCAGGGAAGACGAGGTGTCAGAAGCGGAGCCCTCTAACTGTATCCGGTGCGGCAGATGTGTCGAGGTCTGTCCGGGAAGGGTTATGCCGAATAAGTTAGCGGATATTGCTTCCCATGGCGATTTAGAGGAATTTGTAAAATGTGACGGTATGGAATGCTGCGAGTGCGGCTGCTGTTCTTATGTCTGTCCGGCCAAGCGGCATCTGACACAGATTATAGCAGGAACCCGAAAGCAGGTTCTG
This sequence comes from uncultured Lachnospiraceae bacterium, assembly GCA_947629565.1. Classification (GTDB taxonomy): domain Bacteria; phylum Bacillota; class Clostridia; order Lachnospirales; family Lachnospiraceae; genus CAG-590. Next base: position 6,892 of record CANREG010000083.1, on the reverse strand, counting down.
GCAAACAGAAAGAGATAGGAGGTGGACATTTTGGACTATACGATGAAGATTTCATCCTCTCCCCATATCCGGGATTGGGCAAGTACGACAAAGCTGATGGGGCAGGTGATTGTAGCCTTAATGCCTGCTACCATTTTTGGTATTTATAATTTTGGAATAAAGGCATTGGTGGTTGTGCTGATTTCCATAATCAGTTGTGTGATTTTCGAGGCCGGATTTCAAAAACTGATACATAAAAAGGTGACGGTTGGCGATTTATCAGCGGTAGTTACCGGACTGTTATTGGCCTTAAACCTGCCGCCGGATGTTCCGTTCTGGATTCCGATTCTTGGCAGCTTTTTTGCCATTATCATTGTAAAACAGCTCTTTGGCGGATTAGGGCAGAATTTTATGAACCCGGCGCTAGGCGCCAGATGTTTTCTGCTCATATCCTTTACCGGAAGAATGACGACCTTTACCTATGATGCGGTTACTACGGCGACGCCGTTAGCGCAGCTTAAGGCAGGGGAGGGGGCTGATGTGCTCTCCATGTTTTTGGGTACTACAGCCGGAACCATTGGCGAGACCTCTGCGGTGGCGCTGCTGATTGGCGGTATCTTCTTAATTGTGCGCAAGGTAATCAACTACCGGATTCCGGTATATTATCTGGGTTCCTTTTCCATATTTTTGATGATTTATTCCTTTGCGGTGGGAAGGAGTTTAGACCTTACCTTCCTGTTAGCCCATTTGTTTGGCGGCGGGTTGATGTTAGGCGCCTTTTTTATGGCTACCGATTATGTGACATCGCCCATTACGCCGAAGGGAAAGATAATTTTTGGCGTCCTGTTGGGCTTTTTGACCTTTTTGTTCCGAACCTTCGGCGGCTCGGCAGAGGGCGTGTCCTATGCCATTATCCTTTCCAATCTTTTGGTGCCGTTGATTGAACGGGTGACTGTTCCAAAGTCTTTTGGAAAGGGGGCGGAAAAGCATGAGTAGTGAAAGTATTCGCAACACCATTTCCCTTTTAGTCATTACGCTGATTGCGGGGCTTTTGTTAGGCGCCGTCTATGAGGTGACCAAGGAGCCGATTGCAAGGGAGCAGCAAAAGGCCAAGGAGGAGGCATATAAGGCGGTATTTGCCGAGGCGGATTCCTTTGAGGAAATGGAATTAGACGAGAATGTGCTTGCAGACATTACGGATCAACAGGGAATTGATGCAACCGTTGAAGAGATTATGACAGTTCTTGACAAGTCGGGGAATCCTGCCGGATATGTGCTAACGGTGACGGACCATGAAGGCTATGGCGGCGATGTGCAGTTTGCCATGGGAGTTAAGACAGACGGAACGGTGAACGGTATTTCGTTCCTTTCCTTAAGCGAGACTGCGGGACTTGGCATGAAGGCCAACGAGGATACCTTTAAGAAACAGTTTGCGGGACGGAATGTGGAGAAATTCAGTTATACGAAAAATGGTTCCACATCCGACGAGGAAATTGACGCTTTATCCGGCGCCACCATAACCACCAATGCTGTGGTGAATGGCGTCAACGCAGGTTTATATTATGTGAAGAATATGAAGTAGTGGGAAGGAGGAGGAACGATGAATAAGACGGTTGAACGGTTAAAATGCGGTATGATTACAGAAAATCCCACATTTGTGCAGATGTTAGGCATGTGTCCGACTATGGCGGTTACAACCTCCGCCATTAACGGCGTGGGAATGGGGCTGACCACTACGGTGATTTTAGTTCTCAGCAATATGATGATTTCCATGCTCCGGAAGGTGATTCCGGATAAAGTGCGGATTCCAGCCTATATTGTAGTAATTGCTTCCTTTGTTACTATTGTACAGTTTTTGTTAGAGGGATTTGTACCGTCCCTATATGACAGTCTGGGAATCTATATTCCTCTGATTGTGGTAAACTGTATTATCTTGGGCAGGGCGGAGAGCTTTGCCTCTAAAAATTCCATATGGCTTTCCATGTTTGACGGCATTGGCATGGGACTTGGCTTTACCATCGGCCTTACCTCGATTGGAATTTTCCGGGAGCTGCTTGGCAACGGTACCATTTTTAATTTCCGGATTATGCCGGAAAGCTATGAGCCGTTGACTATTTTAATCTTAGCTCCGGGGGCATTTTTTGTTCTGGCGTTTTTGATTGCCGCACAGAATAAGGTGCGGATTCATAAGGCAAAAAAGGCGGGGGCCTCTGTTACGGTTTGTGAACGCGAGGAGGGCTGCGCCGGATGTACGAATACATTTTGTGGCGGAAAAGCATTTACCGAGGAAAGCGTAAAGCGGGAAAAGGATGCTGCGAAGGAGGCGTAAAAGATGAATTTATTTTTAATAGCGATTGGGGCAGCGTTGGTGAATAATGTGGTATTAAGCCAGTTTTTGGGGCTTTGTCCCTTTATCGGCGTGTCAAAGAAGGTAGATACGGCAGCCGGAATGGGCGGCGCGGTAATCTTTGTCATCACGATAGCTTCAGCGGTCACCAGCCTGATTTACACATTTATATTGGAGAAATTGAATATTACCTATTTGCAGACCATTGTGTTTATTCTGGTTATCGCGGGGCTGGTACAGTTTGTGGAGATGTTTTTAAAGAAGGTTCTGCCGCCGCTGTATTCGGCTCTTGGGGTGTATCTTCCCCTGATTACCACTAACTGCGCAGTGCTTGGCGTTGCCTTGATTAATGTACAGAAATCTTATGATTTTATTACCTCAGTCATCAACGGATTTGGTACTGCGGTAGGATTTACGGTTGCTATTGTGATTATGGCGGGTATCCGCGAGAAGATAGAATATAATGATGTGCCGGAATCCTTTAAGGGAACCCCGATTGTGCTGATTACCGCCGGTTTGATGGCAATGGCATTTTTCGGATTTTCCGGGCTGATAAAATAGGAGGGATGGATATGGCAGCATCAATTATACTGGCTATGGTAGTTGTGGGAGGAACCGGCGTTATCATCGGTATTCTCTTAGGGATTGCCGGAGAAAAATTTGCGGTTCAGGTAGATGAGAGAGAAGCGGCGGTACGAAGCTGTCTTCCCGGCAATAACTGCGGCGGCTGTGGATTCCCCGGCTGTGACGGTCTGGCGGCAGCCATTGCCAAAGGCGAGGCAAAGGTAAATAGCTGTCCGGTGGGAGGCGAGCCATGCGCCCAGGCGATTGGAAAGATTATGGGCGTGGAGGCCGGAGATTCTGTTCCGCTTACGGCATATGTGAAATGCGCAGGAACCTGCGAGGCAGCAAAAGATAATTATGAGTATGTAGGGCAGGAGGATTGCTCTGTCGCCCTTAATAATCCCGGCGGGGGAGCCAAGGCGTGTACCTATGGCTGTCTGGGCTTTGGAAGCTGTAAGAAGGCGTGTCCCTTTGGTGCGATTGAGATTGTGGACGGGATTGCGGTAGTTGATCCGGAAAAATGCAAGGCATGCGGTAAATGCGTGGCCCAGTGTCCGAGACACCTGATTGAATTGGTGCCTGTGGATTCTGTCTGCCATGTAAAATGCAGTTCAAAGGACAAGGGAGTAGAAGTGAAGAAAGTCTGCCAGGCCGGCTGTATCGGCTGCGGATTATGCGCAAAGAACTGTCCGGCTGAGGCAATTACAGTGGAGAATAATCTGGCCCATATTGACCAGTCCAAGTGTACCGGCTGCGGCACATGTAAGGAAAAGTGTCCGGTCAAGGTGATATTGTAGCCTGACTATTTGTAGTCTGGCTACAGACCAAAAATCATTTTAATCAGGTTAAGGGTTCGCTCATTATCCTGAAATTTGGAGCTGGGAATCATCAGATATACCTGTTCATAAGACAGACCACATCCCTGGGCAAATTCTGTATCGCTGATATCAATGGCAGCGGCATAGGGTTTGCCCTCATTTTTTACTTTCTTAGAATCCGTCATGGTAACAACATGTTCTTCAATCTGGCTATATAGTCCCTCGTCCATGCTAAGGTCGATGGCTGTGGTGTCGTCAGAGGAGGCGTATACCCGCAGGGCATTTTTGTCTCCGATAATCACATCAATCATATTTGTGGTATTGTAATAGCCGATGGTCTGGTAATCGTTCATGGTCAGGCCCACCTCGTTCACATTTTCAATAGGTGAGACCTCTAAATCGGTATATACTGTAAAGCGGTTTCTTTTTCCGAGGTGATAATATTCGCGGAAACTTTTGCTGATATAATCCTTTGCTTTCGTGTTCTCTGTGTCGTTTAATATAGCAACCCGGAGTTCTACCGGCAGGGTGGCTGTGTAAACTGTTTTACCCACCCAGCAAAGGCATACAAGAAGAGCCAGTGCGCCTAAGAAATACCACTTATAATATTGCAGGGTATATAGGAATTTTTCTTTTTTTTCCATGGAGACTGTGCGTTGTTGGTAATCTTTCCGGTAATAGGCCAGTTTTTCCTTTGGGGAAAGTCCGACAAGCGCTAAGGCATCCTCCTTATACAGATCTTCGGTCTTGGTTTTTTTCTGTGCAGGAGTTTCCTCTTTTGGGCTGTTTTTCTGTGCCGCGTCGGATTTTTCTTTGCGGCTGTTTTCCTGCACTGCGTCGGATTCCTCTTTCCGGCTGTTTTTTTGTGCTGCGTCGGATTCCTCTTTTTGACTGTCTTCCTGCTTTGCAGCAGTTTCTTTTTTATGATCTTTTTCTTTCATCTGATACCTCTTATATTTTTATTCCGTTGGGAATGATTTGCTGTGTGCCTTTGCAAGCCTTTTTACAATATCATAAAGGTCTGGTCTATTCTAACACAAAAAATCCTGCGCTGGAAAGTTTTTCACAAAATCTTTAGAAATTAGTGGATTTTTTTTTGTAAATCATGTATAATTTAAAAAGTCCATATTATGTAAATCACAAGTTTTATGTAGTATTTGTAAAAAGAATAGCATATATTGTTATGATAACATGAATTTGGCGGAATTATGACCTTTTTTGATTTAAAGCAGAAGGAAGTAATTAATTGTAAGGACTGCAAGAGAATCGGCTGTGTGGCAGACATAGAATTTGATCCCTGCAACGGGCAGATTTGTGCGTTGATTGTCCCGGCACCGGTACACTTTTTTTCCTGCTTTGGCAGATGCCTTCGCTACTATATCCGGTTTTGTGATGTGGTGCGGATTGGGCCGGATATCATTTTAGTAGATATCTGTTTAGAGGACGCTATAATGAAGGAAGACTGAGAACATAAGGACTGTATAATATGCAGAATCCAATAAAGGAACAGATGAGGAGGATACCAATATGAAATGTCCATTTTGTGGCGAGGATAACACGAGAGTAATTGATTCAAGACCGGCAGATGATAACAGTTCCATTCGGAGAAGAAGGGAATGTGACGACTGCGGCAAGCGTTTTACCACCTATGAAAAAGTAGAGACGATACCTTTAATTATTATCAAGAAGGATAAGATCAGGGAGGCATATGACAGGTCCAAGATTGAGGCCGGCGTGCTAAAGTCCTGTCATAAGCGTCCCATTTCTGTGGAAGATATTGAAAAATGCATAGACCGCATCGAGACAAAGGTATTTAATTTAGAGCAGAAGGAAGTGGAAAGTACGGTAATCGGCGAACTGGTGATGGACGAATTGAAGGCTATGGACCAGGTGGCTTATGTGCGTTTCGCTTCGGTTTATCGTGAGTTCAAGGATGTCAATACTTTTATGGACGAGCTGAAGAAATTGTTAAATTAATGGCTGTTTGTTTTACATTTTGTGGTGATTGCTTTCGATTGCTTGAAAATATATGGATAGGTATGCCGCTCTGCGGAGCGGCTTTTTTAGAAATGGCGGTTAGATATCACTAACTTATTGAGCTCACATTGGAAAAGGACGGTTTCATCAGTGCACCGTATCAGCCGGAGTTGTAAACAGGAAAGGAGAGATGAGCAATGAATAAGATAACAGTCAAAATTGACGGCATGATGTGCGGTATGTGCGAGTCCCACATCAACGATGCCGTCCGAAAAGCATTTTCGGTAAAAAAGGTCACGTCCTCCCACACAAAAGGCGAGACGGTGATCCTGACAGAGACGGATATTCCAGAGGAAGAGCTTCGCACAGCTCTTGAGCCGACAGGCTATCAGGTGCTGTCGTTCAGTAAAGAAAACTGCGGGAAGAAAGGTCTGCTCGGTTTCCTGAAAGGGAACAAATAATAATGTAAGAAAAAGGAAAATCATTATGAACAAGAAAATTTGGGACTTATATGCGCCGATTTATGAGCGGGCCATGCGCGCGGATAGAAAGGTCTATCAGTATATGTATGACCGTATTCCACAAATCATAGTGGACAAAGAGGTTTTGGAAATCGCAACTGGTCCGGGGCTGCTTGCCAAGCATGTGGCAGATGCCGCAAAAAAGATGATTGCGACTGACTACTCTGACGGCATGATCGCAGAAGCAAAAAAGGGCGTATATCCGAAAAACCTTATCTTTGAAGTGGCCGATGCAACCGCACTCCCATACAAGGACGATTCTTTCGATGTTGTCCTCATTGCTAACGCACTTCATGTGATGCCGAATCCGGAAAAAGCTCTTTCGGAAATTGACCGAGTATTGAAACCGAATGGAGTTCTCATTGCACCGAATTTTGTAGCGCATAAAGGGACTTTCGCAAGCCGCGTCTGGTCAAAGATTTTGCAGATTGCAGGGATTTCCTTTGAGCATCAATGGAGCGCAACGGGATATCAGGATTTTCTAAAGCAAAACGGCTGGGAAATCCAGCACAGCCGGGAAATGCAGGCAAGGATCGCCATCGTTTATACAGAGTGCGTCCGAAAGGGGAAGATCCTGATGGATAACAGGATAAAAGCAAATCTTTCTGGTACAGCGGAAACCATGCTGCAAAGTTTCTATGCCAGAGCGCAGTATTCCCTCAGCCCAAAGCACAAGTTCTACGACG
>CANREG010000082.1 GCA_947629565.1 uncultured Lachnospiraceae bacterium | reverse complement strand
GGATTTTTTCGAGGTCTGGCAGTTATTTTTTTCAAAAAACGAGGCTGCGCACTAATTACTTAGTGCGACAGCCCCTTTTATAATATCCGGTTATCTTTAGATGGATAGTGGCATTTTTGACAAATAAGTTTGTGAGAAATTCACATAAAATTTAGTTTACATTTAAAAACTGATACTTTAATATTTTATTAAGGAAGAAAAAGGGGGATTTAAATGGAGCCAATCGAAGAAGAACCTTTTGTGATAAAGGATGTGGGAATAAAACCAAAAAAGAAGCTGGGAATAAAACAGAAAATAGGAATTGCCTGCGCAGTATTGGTTGCCGCAATAATTCTATATCCGATTATGAGTATCATGATGAGGATATACAACCGTTCGAGGTACAAGGATGATTTATTCCTGCAGAAGGATGTGGCAAAGTATTTGGAAGACAGATACGATGAAGAATTTATCGTGGTGTTTAACCGTGGAATGAGTGGGGCATATAATTATGTTCAGCTTTTCGCGCGTCCAATAACAAATAAGACTCAAAAGATACAGATTCAGGGTTACTACAACAAGAAAGGGAAACTGGATTATTATGATGATTATGTGATGATAAAATTGAAGGATGAGTATGAGGCATATCTTGAGCCGATGATTGATGAATATTTTGATGATTATAAGTTTTATTTAGAATTTCATAGTGAGTGGATAACCAATAATCTGCCGCCGGATACAAAGGTAGAGGATTTGTGGGAATTAAATGCAAATCAGGATTATCCTTTGCCAACTCTCTTTTTATATTTAAAAAATAGTGAAATAAATAATTATGATGAGGCAACGGTAAAAAAACTGGCTGAAGATTTAAAGACAGGCAATTATAGAGGGTGCTTTGAACCGCTAATGTTTGGTGACGATGAGTTTTTTGATAAACGCAATAGACAAAATATACATAAAGATATTGGAGCAAGGAGTGAAGATACAGATAATTATGTTATTTTTATTTATGACAATAAAATAGAATGTAGACATGATAGGAGAGAATTTATATGGTATTAAGGAATTATCAGCTGGTACCGTCTGATAATTTATCTTGATATAAAAGCAGACAGGGTATACACATGAAGTAAAGGGGATTTAAATGGAGCCAATCGAAGAAGAACCTTTTGTGATAAAGGATGCGGGAATAAAACCGAAAAAGAAACTGGGAATAAAACAGAAAATAGGAATTGCCTGCGCAGTATTGGCTGTCGCAGTAATTCTATATCCGATTATGAGTATCATGATGAGGATATACAACCGTTCTAGATACAGAGATGAATTATTCCTGCAGAAAGATGTGGCAAAGTATTTGGAAGACAGATACGATGAAGAGTTTATCGTGGTATTTAACCGAGGAATGAGTGGGGCATATAATTATGTTCAGCTTTATGCACGGCCAATAACAAATAAGACTCAAAAGATACAGATTCAGGGTTACTACAACAAGAAAGGGAAACTGGATTATTATGATGATTATGTGATGATAAAGCTGACAGATGATTATGAGGCATATCTTGCTCCGATTATTGATAAGTATTTTGATGATTATAAGTTTTATATGGAATTTCATAGTGAATGGCTGACTAATGATTTACCACCCGATACAAAGCTAGAAGATTTGTGGAAATTAGGAGCTAATGTGGATTATCCATTGCCGACATTATATATTTATTTAGCCCCAAAGCAAGGAATGAGCATTAGCATATTCAAACAATTGTGTTTAGAATTAAGAGAAGCTGGATTAAGAGGACGAGTTAAAACATGGGAGTTACAGGAAGAAGCTAGATATTTAAGATTGGATAGAAATGATTGGGGAGACAATTATAGATATTCGGATTATGATGATGTATCAACAGCGTTTTTATATGATAATGAAATTAAGATTATGGACGAATAAAAAATTAAAAATTGGCAATTCTTTCATTTAGAGGGTGCATAGCCGCCTAATATCTAAAGGAAAAGGAGAACCATATGGCAGTAGAATTTAAGGACAGCAAAACCAAAGAGAATCTGATGAAGGCGTTTGCCGGAGAATCCCAGGCCAGAAACCGCTACAATTTTGCGGCAGACAAGGCGAGAAAACAGCATTTACATGTATTAGAAGAAGTGTTTAAATTTACCGCAGAGCAGGAGAGGGCGCATGGCAAGGTATTTTATGAGCTGCTGACAGAAATGTCCGGTGAGAATATCAAAATTGAAGGCACCTATCCTGTGGATATCAGCGAATCCTTAGAGGAGCTTCTCGGCATGGCGGAGCATAATGAGAACGAGGAACATGACAATGTCTACCGGGAGTTTGAGGAAGTCGCAAGGCAGGAGGGCTTTCAGCGGGCGGCAGGCGTGTTCCACATGATCGGGCAGGTGGAAAAGGTGCATGCCAATCGGTTTGCCCAGTTCAAAAAATGGATGCAGGACAACCAGTTGTTTGTATCTGATGTCTCCACCACTTGGATGTGCTTAAACTGCGGCCATGTCCTAGAGGGCACGTCTGCGCCGGAAAAATGTCCGGTCTGCGGTGAAGAACAGGGCTATTTTATCCGAATCACACTGGCGCCTTATTCCGCAATACCGGACATCTGCCAGTAAGGCAGCATTTTATACAATACCTGGCAGATATGTTTCTATTAACCGCCTTTTTATTATTTGCGCCGCCAGAGGAATTTCTATCTTATTTTCCTGACACGCAGTTTTTTAGAAATCCACTGCCTGCGTGTCCTGTCTGTTGCACGTGCGAAGAAGTGTCTGAGCACTAGAAGGGGTGGGGAAAAAACCATCTACAGCCACGCTCGCGCTCTGTTGAAAACGCAGCGGTACGTAAGCGGAGGACATATAAATTATAGTTTTCGATAAAACTGAAGTCCTCCGCAAGTACCGGCGTTTTCAAAAGGGCTGTCAATGGTTTTCTCCCACCCCTCTAGTGCGAGTTCTTCGAAAGCACGTGCAACGGTACAGACAGGACACACAGGCAGTAGGATTTCTTAAAACTGAAACCAGTGCAGGAAAATAAGATAAAAATTCCTCTGGCGGCATATTTTTAATTCAAGGCGGATAGTAGAAACATATCTGCCTTTGCTTTTTTATTGAGATAATTTTCCCGTTATGGTAAAATAGGGGCATTGAATGGTAAAGGAGAAAAAAGATGAAAAGGTGGAAATGTTTGCTCCGGATTTCAGTGCTCTTACTGGTATTTTGCTTTGTCAAAGCAGACAATGCCAAAGCTGCTGACATACAGGATTTTGTTACATATGAATTTAATGAGACCAATGGACTGCCTACCGGAGAAGCCAATACAGTGCTGCAAACCGGTGACGGCTATGTCTGGATTGGCAGTTATGGCGGGTTAATCCGCTATGACGGAACCACCTTCCGCAATTATTCCAGCGAGGGGGCCATTGCATCTTCGAGTATCCGTATGCTTTTTGAGGACAGCCAGGGAAGACTTTGGATAGGGACCAATGACCAGGGCGTTTATCTGTATGAAGACGGGAAATTTACCCTCTATCAGAATGCCAACAGGCAGGAATTTCTTTCTGTACGGGATTTTGCCGAGGGAGAAGACGGCACGATTTATGTCGGGACCACCTCCGGCCTTGCCAAAGTGGAGGGGACGGAGCTTGTGGCTGTAAGTGAAAAGACCAGCGGCATGACGGTATATAGTCTGGCGGTAGATGAAAAGGGTACGGTCTGGGCGTGTATTGACGATGGCATAGCCCTGCTTGTTTCCGGAGATGATTATATCGGTAGCTTTGACTCCGGCGAGTATCTTGGCGCGCCTCTTTACTGCGCTGACGCCATGGCTGACGGAAGCCTTTATCTTGGAACCAGTGAAAATCTCATTTACCGGGTGACTCTTTTAAATGAAAATTATGGAAAGGATTCTTTTTCTTTCGCGAAATTAAATACGGGGGAGCTTTCCACAATCAATGATATCGGACAGGACGCCAAGGGCAATGTATGGGTGGCCGCCCTTAATGGGACCGGTTATTTTGAGGGTGGCAGGAAATGGCGGCAGATTAGCGAGGGACATGTGTCGGCGGCTAATGTGATTGCTTTTGACTATGAGGGAAATGTCTGGATTGCATCTTCCAGTTACGGAATTATTCATCTGGTAGACAGCATTTATTACAATATCAATGAAACCGCAGGGCTTTCCGAAACTGCCATTAATACAGTGGCGGTTGTCGGCGGCAGCTACTATCTGGGAACGGATACGGGGCTTATCGTTTTAGACAGCAGCTATCGGCCGGTACATAATGAGCTGACGGAGCTGTTAGAGGGGGAGCGCGTCCGGAATATCCTCTGTGACAGGGACGGCAATATATGGATTGGAACTTATTATGAGCATGGTCTTTTGCTGTATGAGCCGAAGACGGAGAAGATTACTTCTTTTACCGAGGAGCAGGGACTTTCCAACCACCAAATCCGCATGGTGATGGAGTGTTCCGACGGCAGCATTGCAGTAGCCTCCCAAAACGGAGTTTCCATTTTGAAGGACCATAAGGTAGTGCGGACCTACGGGGAGGAGGAAGGGTTGTTTTATCCGATTATCCTGTGTCTCTGTGAAGGGGAGGACGGCACTATTTATGCCGGAAGTGACGGACAGGGTTTTTATGCCATTCATGGCGACGAGGTAAAGCACTACGGTTTTGATGAGGGCTTGGATTCGGGCGTGGTGCTGCGGATGTTAGCTGACAAGGACGGACAGGGACTTTTTATCAGCGCGGGCAACAGCCTTTATTACTGGGATTATAAAGAATTCAAGCGGTTGGACAACTATGAGCGGAGTCCGGGAAGTGTCTTTGATATGTATCTGGTGAAGGACCAGCTTTGGCTGTTACAGAGCAATGGAATCAATGTGCTGGACCGGGAACGATTGCTGTCCGGCGAAAAGACAGCGGTGCAGATTATCGGCGTGGCAGAGGGAATGACGGGAACCTTGAATGCCAATACATGGAATACCTGTCAGGACGACACATTTTATATCTGTACCAGCAACGGGCTTTCCATTCTGCCTTTAGCCAGACTGGAAAAGGAAAGTGAGCCGTTTTGCCTGATTGTCAATCAGGCAGTGGTAGATGATCAGGTGCATGAGATGCCGGATCAGGTAAAGCTTGCAAGAAATGCGAAGCGGCTGACCTTTGATTTTGCCGCGCTTTCCTATACAGGACGCAAGCTGGAAGTGCGTTACCGGTTAAAGGGCTTTGACGAGGAATTTAATACAGTTACCAATGAACAGCCCATGCGCGCCACATATACCAATCTGTCCGGCGGGGAATATGAATTTATTATTGAAATCTTAGACGGAGATAGCGGGGAGGTCGCAGCGTCCTGTACTCTGGGCGTGAATAAAAGCTACCGGCTGTGGGAACATATGTGGTTCTGGCTTTGCGCAGCCCTTATCCTGCTGCTCGCTGTGATTTTTGTTATATGGCTTTGTATTTATGTAAAGACTCTGCGGTTAAAGCGGCAGCAGGAGGACTACCGGAGGATTATTGAGGAGTCCTTAAAGACCTTTGCCAACACCATTGATGCGAAGGATAAATACACCAACGGACATTCTATCCGGGTAGCCGCATACACCTTAGAGATTGCCAGAAGGCTTAAGCTCTCTAAGGAGGATCAGGAGCGGATTTATTATATTGCCCTGCTCCACGACATTGGTAAGATTGGCATAGCTGACGAAATCCTGAACAAACCGGGCAAGCTGACGGACGAGGAGCGAAAGATTATTATGAGTCATCCGGCCATTGGCGGGGAGATATTGAAGGATTTTACTTCCATACCGGGAATCAGCGAGGGAGCCCGCTATCACCATGAACGCTATGACGGCAACGGCTATAATGAGGGACTGAAAGGGGAAGAAATTCCGCTGTTTGCGAGAATCATCTGCGTGGCAGATTCCTATGATGCCATGTCCAGCGCCAGATGCTACAGGAAGAGTCTGGATAAAGATGTCATTATGGAGGAGTTTAAGAAATGTTCAGGAACCCAGTTTGATCCGCAGATTGTGGAGATTATGCTTCAGATGATGGAGGAAGGAAAGGTTCCTGTCGAGTTAGACGAGGTATCGTTTGCTGAATTTGAGTAATGATTATAATATGAAAAAAGCGAGGAGGATATCATGATTAACACATTGGTAGAAAAAATTGTAAAACGGAATGCCCCTGTAGTGGTAGGGCTTGATCCCATGCTTGCCTATGTGCCGGAGCAGATAAAAAAGGCGGCTTTTGAGGAGTTTGGAGAGACCTTAGAGGGCGCGGCAGAGGCGATATGGCAGTTTAACAAGGGGATTGTAGATGCGGTCTGTGATTTGATTCCGGCAGTAAAGCCCCAGATAGCCATGTACGAGCAGTTTGGCGTTCCCGGTCTTGCCGCTTTTGAAAAGACCTGCGCGTATTGTAAGGAAAAAGGTCTGGTGGTTATCGGTGACATCAAGCGGGGAGATATCGGCTCCACCTCCGGCGCTTATGCGGCGGGACATCTGGGCAGAGTAACCGTAGGCAGCTCGACCTATTCCGGGTTTTCAGAGGATTTTGTGACGGTCAATCCCTATTTAGGTTCCGACGGGGTAAAGCCCTTTATTGATGTGTGCAGGGAGGAAAACAAAGGAATTTTTGTGCTGGTAAAGACTTCCAATCCTTCCTCCGGCGAATTTCAGGATCAGTTGGTGGACGGAACGCCTCTTTATGAACTGGTGGCAAGAAAGGTAGTAGAATGGGGCGAGGAGTGCATGGGAGATACTTACAGCAATGTGGGCTGCGTAGTGGGAGCAACCTATCCGGAAATGGGTAAGACGTTGAGAAAGCTGATGCCAAAGACCTATATTCTGGTGCCGGGCTATGGCGCCCAGGGCGGAAAGGCAGAGGACTTGGTCCACTACTTTAACGCAGACGGCTTGGGAGCCATTGTCAATTCCTCAAGGGGTATTATTGCCGCTTACAAGCAGGAAAAATATCAATCCTTTGGACCGGAGCATTATGCAGACGCCTCCAGACAGGCGGTTATAGATATGATACAGGATATTAACGGAGCCTTAAAAGGGTGAGCGCATGGGTGAAAAGACAGATGAAGAAAAAGACAGTTGAAGGAAAAGACAGTTGAAGGAGAGCAGATATGAGTGGAGTAAGAGGAACCGTCGAAGTTTTGGGGCAGGAAAAGCTGGCAAGTGATGTGTACAGCCTGGTATTACATATGCCGGAGATTGCGGCAAAGGCGGCAGCCGGACAGTTTGTATCTTTATACAGCAGGGACGGGGCTAATCTTTTGCCGAGACCAATCAGCATTTGTGAGATTGACCGGGAGGCGGGGAATATCCGCCTGGTATACCGGGTTGTAGGAAAAGGGACCAGAGAATTTTCCGGGCTGAAACCGGGGGAGACCATAGAGGTAATGGGCCCCCTTGGCAACGGATTTACCTTAAAGGACAAGCGGGCAATCTTAATCGGCGGCGGCATCGGGATTCCGCCGATGTTAGAGCTTGCAAAGGAATTAAACTGTGAAAAGAGCATTGTCTTAGGCTTTCGGGACGAGACTTTTTTACTGGAGGAAATGAGGAAGGCCGGGGATGTGTACATTGCCAGTGAAGACGGAAAAACCGGCGTACAGGGAAATGTGCTGAATGCCATTGAGGAATACGGGGTAAAGGGTGATATCATTTACGCCTGCGGACCAACGCCCATGCTTAAGGCAATCCGGGAATATGCCTTCGAGCATCATATGGAGGCCCAGATTTCCTTAGAGGAAAAAATGGCCTGTGGAATCGGCGCATGTCTGGCCTGCGTCTGCCGGTCAACGGAGGTGGACGGTCATAGCCATGTGCATAACAAGCGGGTATGCAAGGAAGGTCCGGTATTTGATGCAAGGGAGGTAGAGATGGAATGAACCTTTCAGTAAAGATAGCAGGAGTGGAATTTAAAAATCCGGTAACGGTGGCCTCCGGCACCTTTGGTTCCGGCGCGGAATATGGCGATTTTGTGGATTTGAATAAACTGGGCGCAGTGACCACAAAGGGCGTGGCAAATGTGCCATGGCCCGGAAACCCTACGCCCAGAATTGCGGAGACTTACGGCGGCATGATGAATGCTGTGGGCTTGCAGAATCCGGGTATCGATGTGTTCTGTCAGCGGGATATTCCTTTTTTGAAGCAGTATGACACCAATATTATCGTAAATGTCTGCGGCAGGTCGGAGCGGGATTATGTGGAGGTAGTGGAACGGCTGGCAGATGAACCTGTGGACCTCTTAGAAATCAATGTGTCCTGTCCCAATGTAAAGGAGGGCGGCATTGCTTTCGGTCAGGAGCCGAAGGCCTTAGAGCAGATTACAAAAGCAGTAAAGGCAAAGGCAAAACAGCCTGTGATTATGAAGTTAAGTCCCAATGTGACGGACATTACGGTTATGGCAAAGGCGGCGGAGGCCGGTGGGGCCGACGCTTTGTCTTTAATCAATACCCTGACGGGAATGAAGATTGATATCCGCAGGAGAGGTTTTGCCCTTGCCAATAAGACCGGCGGTCTGTCCGGTCCTGCCATTAAGCCTGTGGCAGTCCGTATGGTGTATCAGGCGGCCAATGCGGTAAAATTGCCGATTATCGGAATGGGGGGCATTATGAATTATGAGGACGCCTTAGAATTTATGATGGCGGGAGCAACAGTGGTTTCTGTGGGGACTGCCAATTTCCATAATCCCTATACCACAATGGAGATTGTGGAGGGCATGGAAAATTATCTCCGGGAGAATGGGATTGCCGATGTGAATGAAATAATCGGCTGTGTCAAATGAAAATGTTTAAGATACTATGCGGCTGCCCGTTTTCTTTTGTCAGTCCCCGTTTTCCCAGGGAATGATGAACATTAGAAAATCGGTGCCTCCGCTTATCCGGATTACATGGTAAATTTCCATATCTTTTGAAAGCTGCTTGAGCTTTTTAATGTCATCTTCTGTGGTGATTCCTGTGTCATTTACAATCAGGAGATCATGGAGTATGGATGGTGAAGAAATGGAG
>CANREG010000081.1 GCA_947629565.1 uncultured Lachnospiraceae bacterium | reverse complement strand
CAGGTTGGCAAAACCTGGCTGATGAAAGAATTTGGCAGACAGGCGTATGAGAATACCGTGTATATCAATTTTGACTCCAATTCCCAAATGGCAGAGCTGTTTGCTTCCGATTTGGACACGGACCGTTTGATTATGGGCTTGGAGCTGTATGCGGGAAATAAAATTGATCCTGATAATTCTTTGTTGATTTTTGATGAGATTCAGGAGGTTCCAAGGGCGTTGGCCTCCCTTAAATATTTCTATGAAAATGCGCCGCAGTACCACATTATATGCGCCGGTTCTTTGCTCGGTATTGCCCTGCACCAGGGTACGTCCTTCCCCGTCGGCAAGGTGGATTTCTTAAAGCTGTTTCCTCTTTCGTTTAAGGAATTTTTGATGGCAACCGATAAGGAAAGATTTGCCAAACTGCTTGACCGGCAGGAATTTCAAATGATTAACGGCTTTAAGCAGACCTATATTGATTCTTTGAAGTACTATTATTTTGTCGGCGGTATGCCTGAGGCCGTGCAAAGCTTCGCAGAGAACAAAGACTTCAACGAGGTTCGCACCATTCAAAAGCGAATCCTTGCCGCCTATGAACAGGATTTCTCCAAACACGCCCCGAACGAAATTGTGCCGCGACTCCGTATGTTGTGGAACAGTATTCCTTCTCAGCTGGCGAAAGAAAATAAAAAGTTCCTCTATGGGCTTGTCCGTGAAGGCACGCGCGCAAAAGACTATGAAACTGCAATTATGTGGCTTAGCGATTGCGGTCTTGTTCATAAAGTCAGCAGAGTTAATACGGCAGGCATCCCGTTAAGAGCATACGAAGATTTAAAAGCATTTAAGCTGTTTGTAGTAGATATCGGACTTCTTGGCTGTATGACAGGACTCCGTCAGCGCACGTTACTGGATGGCAACGCTCTTTTTACTGAGTTCAAAGGAGCGCTTACAGAGCAGTATGTCTGTCAGCAGTTAAAGACGATAGAAGGTTTAGATATTTATTATTACACCAATAACAGAGGCTCCTGCGAGGTTAATTTTATTGTTGACACAGGGGAAAGGATCATTCCTGTTGAAGTAAAGGCGGAGGTAAATCTTAGAGCGAAGAGCCTCAAAACCTATCAGGAAAAATTTTCTCCTGAGATTTGTGTCCGCACGGCTATGTCGGACTATAAAAGAGAAGAATGGCTTGTGAATCTGCCGCTGTATGCAATCGACCAGATTATCAAGGTATAAACAGCGGCAACAATGCTGATCTTATGATAAAAAAAGGGCTGCCCTTTAACAAATCATATTTGTTAAGCGGCAGCCCTTAAGCAGTTCTTTGTTATGTTCTATTACGCCATCTTATTGTACATGGCAGCTAAACGGGAAATCTTTCTAGAAGCTGTGTTCTTGTGAAGAACGCCCTTAGAAGCAGCCTTGCTAAGCTCAGATGTACAAACCTTTAATAAATCCTGTGCTAAGCTCTTGTCGCCGGCAGCCACGGCGGCATCAAACTTCTTAAGAGTGGTCTTTAACTTTGATTTCACCATCTTGTTTCTTAAAGTCTTCTTGTCAATGACCTTAATTCTCTTCTTTGCAGATTTGATATTTGCCAAATCAGACACCTCCATTACATAATTATTATCTTTATGGTTTTACATTAAAACCGGACACGGACAATTTAACGTAAACATACTGCTATATAATAATCAATGAAAAAGGATTTGTCAATGATTTTTTGCATAGTTTTTGAAAGTCCCGCCAATAATGATAAAAGAAGAAATATGAAGAAAAGAGGGTGATGGTATGCGCGGCAGGACGGATCTTGCAGTGGAGATGAAGGAGGACATACAGAGCGACGAGCCGATAAGTGGTGTCCATGTGATGACGAAAAATAACGGGGACAGCGATATTAAAGAAGTCCGGATTGTGGTGGAAAATGAGCAGGGAGCCATGAGCCTTGGCAAGCCGGTAGGCACTTATATCACCTTGGAAAGCGAGCATCTGCGGGAGCATGACGAGGGATTTCATGAGCCTATGGCGGAGGTGTTAGCCAGACATGTCCGCCAGTTTATTGGGAATAAAAAACGGATTATGGTGGCGGGGCTTGGCAACCGGGAGGTGACGCCGGATGCGTTAGGGCCTTTTGTCATAGATAATCTGTATGTGACCAGACATTTACTGAAGGAGGGAATTATATCCAAAAGCGTGGAAATCAGCGCCATCGCCCCCGGCGTGATGGCCCAGACCGGCATGGAGTCGGTGACAATCTTAAAAGCATTGGTAAAGGAGATAAAGCCGGAGCTTTTGATTGTCATAGACGCTTTGGCCGCCAGGGATTCCGACCGGCTGAATAAGACCATTCAGTTGGCGGATACCGGCATTACCCCCGGTTCCGGGGTGGGCAACCACAGGGACGCCATCAATGAGGAAAGCATCGGCGTACCGGTCATTGCCATAGGCGTTCCCACGGTGATTGCGGTTCCCACGATTGTCAATGACGCCATGGACATGATGGTGACGGCTATCGGCAGGCAGGGGACAAAAAATGTGCTGAAAAAATTTTCGGAGGAGGAACGGTATCAGTTAGCCTGCGAGATGGTAACGCCCTATCTGGAAAATATGTTTGTGACGCCTAAGGATATTGACGAGGCCGTAAAACGAATCAGCTATACCATATCCGAGGCTATTAACCAGGCGGCGTTAGCTTAAAGAGGTCTTGCGCCTTATGGCATACAATGGAAAAAAGGGAATAGAATGGTATTATGAAAAAAGAAATCCATTGCCCTTCAAAAAAAATGAATAAATTGCGGACAGCAGCGGCAGCGGCGGCAGTTTTATGGTGCCTGACAAGAACCTCCTCCACCTTTGAGACGGACTGGTTTGCAAGGCTTTCCTCCTGGTTTGTGCCGCTGCTTACATATGAACAGCAGTATGGCAGGCAGGAGGCAGGCTATGCTTCAGATTATCAGGTGCCGGATTGGTATTATGAGGAACAGGCGGAACGTCCAGTCAATTCCGATACGGCTATGGAGACGGCAGAGGGCGGGGGAAAAGCGGCCGGGGAGGTAGTACAGGCGGCTGCCCTTTCAAACAGTGAGGTGGGAACCACCTTTACCAGAAAGCAGCTAAAGAAAAAATCATTTCTGCTCAGCAAAATATTTGCAGTGGACAGTAATACCAGCATGACGAAAGAGGAGCTGTCCTTAGAGAATCTGCTAGATAGGGATTTGTCTGTAGAGGGGCTTACGGGAGAGGCAGACGGCAGCAGGCCCTATAAGATATTGATTTACCACACCCATGGTTCGGAAAGCTTTGCCGACAGCCGGCCGGGGGAAAAGGAGGATACCATTATCGGCGTAGGCAGCTATTTAGCAAAGCTTTTAGAAGAAAAATACGGTATTGCCGTCTACCATGACGAGACCGCCTATGACGTTATTGACGGGGCCTTAGACCGGAGCAAAGCCTATGAAAATGCTTACAGCAGCGTGTCAAGGATTTTGCAGGAAAATCCCGGTATCGAGGTGGTGATTGACCTGCACAGGGACGGAGTGGATGAGGAGACGCATCTGGTTACGGAGGTAGACGGAAAGCCGACGGCAAAAATCATGTTTTTAAATGGTGTCAGCCGCTCAAATATGAACGGGGAGATTGACTATCTGAAAAATCCCAATAAACTGACGAATTTAGCGTTTTCCTTCCAGATGTATCTGAAGGGAAAGGAATACTATGGGGATTATGTGCGCAAGATTTATGTCCGAAGCCTCCGGTATAATCTCCACCTGCTTCCGAGGACGACGCTGATTGAAGCGGGAGCCCAGAATAATACCCTAGAGGAGGAGAAAAACGCCATGGAACCCTTGGCGGACATCCTGTATAAAGTGTTGAGCAAAGAGGAATGATGTGCTATAATGTCTTTAATTGTGCAGGCTTTAGAGCGGCGGAAGCAAGGAGACAGGAGAAGAGGAATATGGCACATTTAGACCAGAAAAAAATTCGTAATTTTTGCATTATCGCCCATATCGACCATGGCAAATCCACTCTGGCGGACCGGATTATTGAAAAGACCGGGTTGCTTACCAGCAGGGAGATGCAGGATCAGGTCCTTGACAATATGGAGTTAGAGCGGGAGCGGGGGATTACCATTAAAGCCCAGGCTGTCCGCATTGTCTATAAGGCAAAGGACGGGCAGGAATATATATTTAATCTGATTGACACGCCGGGGCATGTGGATTTTAACTATGAGGTATCAAGAAGCCTGGCCGCCTGCGAGGGGGCCATCCTGGTGGTGGATGCGGCCCAGGGCATTGAGGCCCAGACTCTGGCGAATGTGTATCTTGCCATTGACAATGACCTAGAGGTTATGCCGGTAATCAACAAGATTGACCTGCCGAGCGCAGAACCGGACCGGGTAGTCAATGAGATAGAGGACGTCATTGGGATTGAGGCGCAGGATGCGCCAAGAATTTCCGCCAAGACCGGCCTTAATATTGATCAGGTCTTAGAGCAGATTGTGGCAAAGATTCCGGCTCCGTCAGGAGATGCGGAGGGGCCGCTTAAGGCTTTGATTTTTGACAGCAAATACGATTCCTATAAGGGAGTGATTATTTTCTGCCGTCTCTTTGACGGCTCCGTAAAAAAAGGCACCCGGATTCGCATGATGGCTACCGGGGCCGAGGTGGAGGTTGTCGAGGTGGGAATTTTCGGGGCGGGCCAGTTTATTCCCCAGGAAGAGCTTTCTGCGGGCATGGTGGGCTATATCACGGCCAGCTTAAAGGAGGTCAAGGAGACGCAGGTGGGAGATACGGTGACGGATGCGGACAACCCCTGCAAGGAGGCGCTGCCGGGCTATAAGAAGGCCAATCCGATGGTGTACTGCGGCTTGTACCCTGCCGACGGAGCTAAGTATCCCGATTTGCGGGACGCCTTGGAAAAGCTGAAATTAAATGACGCTGCCTTAAGCTATGAGCCGGAGACCTCGGTTGCTTTGGGCTTTGGGTTCCGCTGTGGATTTTTGGGTCTGCTGCATCTGGAGATTATTCAGGAGCGGCTGGAGCGGGAATATAATCTGGATCTGGTGACTACGGCGCCGGGAGTTGTGTACCGGGTGCATAAGACCGACGGGGAGATGATTGAACTGACCAATCCCTCCAACCTGCCGGACGCCTCCCAGATTGACTATATGGAGGAGCCTTTTGTGGCGGCGGAGATAATGGTGACGAAGGACTATGTCGGCCCCATTATGCAGCTCTGCCAGGAGCGGCGCGGCGTGTATAAGAGCATGGAGTATATGGAGGAGACCAGGGCGCTGTTAAAATACGACCTGCCTTTAAATGAGATCATTTATGATTTTTTTGATGCGCTGAAATCCCGTTCCCGTGGCTACGCTTCCTTTGACTATGAGTTAAAGGGTTATGTCCGTTCGGATCTGGTGAAATTGGATATTTTGATTAACAAGGAAGAGGTGGATGCCTTATCCTTTATTGTCCACGCCGGTACGGCTTATGAGCGGGGCCGGAAGATGTGCGAGAAGTTAAAGGGCGAGATTCCGAGGCATCTGTTTGAGATACCGATTCAGGCGGCTATCGGAAGCAAGATTATCGCAAGGGAGACCATTAAAGCACTGCGGAAGGATGTGCTGGCAAAGTGTTACGGCGGGGATATTACCCGGAAGAAGAAGCTTTTGGAAAAGCAGAAGGAAGGCAAGAAGCGGATGCGCCAGATTGGAAGCGTGGAGGTGCCGCAAAAAGCCTTTATGAGCGTGTTAAAGTTGGATGATGAATAGGCGGGAGGCACATACGGATTGATGAGGGATTTAAGTATATATGTGCACATTCCGTTTTGTAAGGCAAAATGCAGTTATTGTGATTTTTTATCCTTTGGAGGCTGTGGGCCAAAGCTTCAGCGGCGGTATGCGGACGCCCTGTGCAGGGAGATAGAGAGCTTTTTGCCGTTTGCAGGAGACTACAGGGTAGGAACCATATTTTTTGGCGGGGGGACTCCCTCCTATGTGGAGGCTTCGCTGATTGGACAGATTCTCGACGCCATAAAGAAAGTGTTTGCCGTGGATGCGGAGGCGGAGATTACCCTTGAGGGGAACCCGGACAGCCTGACAAAGGACAAGCTTACCGCTTACCGGCAGATGGGAATCAACCGCTTAAGCATCGGCTTACAGAGCGCCAACGATGAAGTGTTAAAGAGTCTTGGCCGGGTGCACAACTATGACCAGTTCGTTGCGGCCTACAGCAATGCGAGACAGGCCGGGTTTGCCAACATCAATGTGGATTTGATGTCAGGTCTGCCGGGAGAAGAGGAAAACTCGTATGTGCGGACATTAGCAAAGGTGGCGCGCTTACAGCCGGAACACATATCCGCCTACAGCCTGATTGTGGAGGAGGGAACGCCCTTAAGCGGGAACAGGGAATTACTAGACCTCCTTCCGGATGAGGAGCAGGACCGGCGGTTATACGCTAAAACAAAGATGTTTCTTGCAAACAGCGGCTATGAGCGGTATGAGATTTCCAACTACGCAAGGACCGGCTGCGCCTGCCGCCACAATACTGCCTATTGGACTTTAAAGGAATATTTGGGAGTGGGGCTTGGGGCTTCTTCTTTTCTAATGGCCTGTCCGCAGAAAATGGAGGCACGGTATGTGCGGTTCAAAAGCCGTGATTGTCTGGACGACTATATCGAATATTTTGAATCCCGTAAGTATAAGCAGCCTGAAAGCCTTGCAGACCGGATAGAACAGGGGTATGAGGATATCCGTTTCCTTGGAAAAAAGGAGCAGATGGAGGAATTTATGTTTTTAGGTCTCCGTCTGGCAAAGGGGATTTCAAAAAGAGAATTTTTTCAAAGATTTTTGGTTGATATTAAAGATGTTTATGGTAAAATAATAAAAGAGTATACAGGCATGGGGCTTTTATGCGAGGATTCGGACAGGCTGTATTTAAGCGACGCCGGAATTGACGTCAGCAATGTGGTAATGGCGGAGTTTTTGTTGTAAACAGTTTATGGGGAATTTAGCTGTCGTATGCACTGATATATGATATGAATTAAAGGATGGTGGAATCGGTGGGATTGCTTAAGAAATATATAACCATGTTCCGGACAGATATGAAGGAGGTTATGTCAAGACGCTGCGGTTTGGATGAACTGAATTATTTTATTATCATAGTCGCATTTATATTGATAGGGATTGCGTTATTTTCCTCTAAGGTAATCGCCCTGGTTTTGGGCGTCGCCTGCGTCGTACTGTGTTTTGTACGGAGCTTTTCTAAAAAAGTCGAGCAGCGGGCAAAGGAAAATGCGTTCTATATGCGCTACATGGGAGGAATCGTCAAGCTGTGCGGCTATCTTAAGCTGTGCGTGATGATGAAGATAAAGTCCATCCGGGATGCGGAGTATGTCTATTTTGTATGCAAGACCTGCGGACAGATTGTCAGAGTGCCAAAGGGGCGGAACAAAGTAAATATCCGCTGCCCCAAATGCAATACCACATTTATTAAGCGGACATAATGAACAAATTAAAATCTAAGATATCTTTCTATTATCTTCTGAAATATTCGTGAATTACCGCCGCAAGGTAATCCTTATCCCAATTTTCCCGACACGCGGTTTTTTAGAAATCCGCTGCCGGGCTCTCCTGCATATTGCACGCGCGAAGAAGTGTCTGAGCGCCGGGTCTGGGGGTGGCTGGGAAACATTTTGCAGCCACGCTTGCGCTCTGTTGCAAAATGTTTCCCAGCCACCCCCTTCCCGGCGCGAGTTCTTCGTAAGCGCGTGCAATCTAATATGCAGGAGAGTCCGGCAGCAGGATTTCTTAAAACCGATGGCAGTGCGGGAAAATGGGAAAGGATTATCCGGCGGCGGTTTCACAAATAAAAACTTAAGGATAATAGAAAGCTATCCGGTAAGAAGAGGGGAAAATAATGTATGAGGAGCGGGGGGCAGAAAATATGGAATTTTTGTAAGTTTTTTCTTGACAAATGGGTGGTGGGGTGTTACTCTATAGAAAGATATTAGCACTCAGAAAGATTGAGTGCTAATAATCAGAAGAATCCAATGGGATATAAGAAAGCCCCAGGAGAAGGAAAGGAGCCTGGTGCATGGAATTAGACGAACGCAAACTGAAGATTTTGAAAGCCATTATTTCTAATTATTTGGAGACCGGAGAACCGGTGGGGTCGAGAACCATATCCAAATATACGGACTTGAATCTAAGTTCCGCTACGATTCGGAACGAGATGGCGGATTTAGAGGAATTAGGGTTGATTATGCAGCCCCATACCTCCGCAGGACGGATTCCTACCGATAAGGGTTACCGCCTGTATGTGGATCAGATGATGTCCGAAAAGGATACGGAGATGAAGGAGATGAAGACCCAGCTCTTAGAGCGGGTGGATAAGATGGAGACAATGCTTAAGCAGGTGGCAAAGGTATTGGCTTATAATACCAATTATGCCACGCTGGTTACAGCGCCCCAGTATCAGAACTCCAAGCTTAAGTTTATCCAGCTTTCCCAGGTGGATGACAGCCAGTTGTTGGCGGTTATTGTGGTAGATGGGAACGTAATCAAGAATAAGCTGATGCGCGTGGAACGGATGCTTGCCAATGACGAGCTGCTTAAGCTGAATGTACTGTTGAATACCTTTTTACAGGGAGCTTCTCTTCAGGACATCAATCTGGAGATGATTCACACCATTAAGAATCAGGCCGGGGAATTTGCAGACATTATGGAGAATATTTTTCAGGGGATTGCAGAGGCCATTCATGAAGCGGATGAAGTGGAGATTTACACCAGCGGTGCGACGAATATGTTAAAGTATCCGGAGCTTGGCAATGTGGAGCAGACCACTAAGCTGTTAGAAGCGTTAGAGGAACGGCAGGGATTGAATGAACTGATTGACGAATCCATGAACAACAGTGACGCCACAGGCATTCAGGTATACATTGGCGAGGAGGCTCCGGTTTCCAACATGAAGGACTGCAGTATTGTAACGGCTACCTATGAGTTGGACGGCGGCGGCAAGGGAACCATCGGAATTATCGGACCCAAGAGAATGGATTATGAAAATGTCATGGATAATCTAAAGACTTTGAAGAGCCAGTTAGATGCCGTGTTTCAGAAAAAGAAAGACAAATAAATAAGCAGACAGGCAGAGAGGTGAGCGGATATGGAAACTACGGAGAACAGAGATATAGATGCAAAGGATATGGAAGAAACCAGTGATTTCACAGAAGAAACGGAATCAGAAACAGTAGGAGAACAGGATTTAGAAGAACAGGAGGAAACAGAAGAAACAGAAG
>CANREG010000080.1 GCA_947629565.1 uncultured Lachnospiraceae bacterium | reverse complement strand
CGTTCTCTTGAAAATTTCTCTTTGAATTTTCAGGGTTGTCTTGTTGTCTGATCATTATTCATTTTTCATTGTTCCTGTTTGCGGGAGTTGTAAAACGGAGAAGGAGGGATTTGAACCCTCGCGCCGCTATTAACGACCTACTCCCTTTCCAGGGGAGCCCCTTCAGCCGCTTGGGTACTTCTCCAAGCCGCAAACTATGCGTTCTTAATATGAAATTTAAGAACAGCGGAGAGGGTGGGATTCGAACCCACGTGCCCTTGCGGACAAACGGTTTTCAAGACCGCCTCGTTATGACCACTTCGATACCTCTCCGTGTATCTGACCTTTATTTTCCGTCAGCGACATTGACTATATTAGCACTATCTCCAGCCTGTGTCAACAATTTTCGTTCATTTTTCTCAAAAAAATTTCAGCCAGATTTAAGTCCTCCGGCGTGGTAATTTTTAAGTTGCAATAGTCCCCCAAAATCACCTTTGTCCGCACTCCCAGATAGCGTTCTATTATCATGGTATCGTCTGTAATATCACTGTCTCCTGACTGCTCCATTTTCTCATAAGCGCTGACGATTTTCTCATAGGGAAAGCATTGGGGCGTCTGAATCTGCCACAGGGTATCTCTTGGCGGCGTGTCAATGCCAAAATGCGCCCCGTCCACCACTTTAATCGTATCCTTTACCGGCATACCTACCGTACAGCAATACCCATTTTGCAGTTCCTGAAGGCAGCGTCCGATTAGTTTCTGGTCGATACAGGGACGCGCCCCGTCGTGAATCAGCACATATTCAGCGCCCTTTGCAGCCGCCAAGCCATTTTTTACCGACCAGTACCGCTGGCTGCCTCCCTCTACAACCGTTCTTACCTTATTAAAATGATACTTTTTTACAATCTCATTTTCACAATAGGCAACATCCTCCCTGCCCGTAACCAAAATAATATCATCTACCGGACTTGCCTCAAAGGCGTGAAGGGAGTAATACACAACCGGCTTTCCGGCAAGCTCCATAAACTGTTTTGGTATATCGGATTGCATACGGCTGCCTTTTCCTGCCGCTAATACAATGGCTGTAAATTTTCCCATTTTATCGTTCTCCTATTTTCAAATTGGGTACGGCATTCAAATCCAGTCCGCTTCTCGCGCCCTTTATATACGCATAATATCCGGCTGCGCCGATCATCGCCGCATTGTCCGTACAAAATACAGGGGACGGATAATATAAATGAAGTCCCTCCCGTTCACAGGCTTTCTTCAAATGCTCCCGCAAAAAAGAGTTGGCCGCCACGCCGCCGGCAACCGCTAATTTATCCCAGCCCATTTCCTTTACCGCCTTTATGGCGTGGGCCGTCAGCACATCGACCACTGCATATTGAAAGGACGCGGCCACATCCGCCCGGTTGACTTCTATCTGTTTCATCTCACACTGGTTCAGATAATTTAACACCGCTGATTTTAACCCGCTGAAACTGAAATCGTATTCGTTGCCCTCCACTTTCGCCCGCGGAAAGGCAATAGCCTCCGGGTTTCCTTCCCTTGCCAGCTTATCAATTTTCGGCCCTCCGGGATAGCCTAAGCCAATGGCTCTTGCCACCTTGTCAAACGCCTCGCCCGCCGCGTCGTCTCTGGTCCGGCCCACAATCTCAAAACAGTCGTAATCCAATACCTTTACCAGATGCGTATGCCCGCCGGACACCACCAGGCACATAAAAGGCGGCTCTAAATCCGGATGTTCTATGTAGTTGGCTGCAATATGCCCCTCGATATGGTGTACGCCAACCAAAGGCTTTCCCGCTGCATAGGCAATAGCCTTGGCCTCCGCCACCCCCACTAAAAGGGCGCCCACAAGCCCCGGACCATAGGTAACCGCAATGGCGTCCATATCTTGTAAATGAAGCCCCGCCTCCTTTAACGCCTCTTTTATAACCGGATTAATCTTCTCAATATGCTTTCTTGAGGCAATTTCCGGAACCACGCCCCCATAGAGCTTATGCAATTCAATCTGGGAAAAAATAATATTGGAACAGACTGTTCTTCCGTTGCAGACCACAGCGGCAGCCGTTTCATCACAGGAGGATTCGATTGCCAGTATGTACACATCCTTACTCATTTTGCTCCGTCCCTTCCTTGATTGTCGCCTCTTTGGTTACGGCCTGCCAGCCTAAGATTTTCCACTGTCCCTCGTCGTTTTTCCGCAGTATGTATTCCTGGTCAACAGGAGTGGAAGAAGAACCCGCCTTTATGACCAGCGTCACCTTAAGTTTTGCATACTCCACGCCGTCCTGGGTATTTTTCTGTATCTGGCTGTTTTCCGGCAGGGAATAACTGATAAATTTCTGTTTGTTTTCCTTATATAATGCAATCTCATCTTTCATTTTTTTGAGCTGGTCATCCGCAGAGTTAATTTCCAATAACTCATCATCTAACAGATTTCGGATTTTCTGATTGACAACAAATAAATCATCCTCAGAAAATTTATCGCTGTACGCATTTTTCAGGTAATCGCAGTGCAGCTTTACCGTCTCCCTCGGAGTCTTAGGATAGTTGTTGTCAAAATCATACGCTAAAAGCTGCTGCGCCTCGAAGGCCGTAGTTTCCTCCGGCAGCTTGTCCTTCCGGTTGCCCAAATAAGTATAAAATAAAAGTCCTACAATAACCAACAAAAGAATAAGTGTGGTAAATCCCTTTACGCCTGTCTTTTCTTTCATGCGTCTTCCTCCTTTCCTTCCGCTTTATGCTTCTTCAAACAACAGCGTGGTTGTTCTTCTGTCCTTTGCCGCCACCGTATTGGGAAAAATGCTCCTCACCCGGTCAAGATAATCCTGCGGTTTTACCAGCGACGGTGAATAGTGGGTAAGCCACAGTTCCTTTACCCCGGCCGCCTTTGCCAGTCCGGCTGCCTCATCAAATGTCATATGCTTGTGCTCCTTCGCCTTTTCCTCTTTATCCGGTTCCCCGTACATTCCCTCACAGATAAACAAATCCGAACCGGCGGCGTTTTTCACAATGCTGTCCGTTGGTCTGGTGTCTGTACAATAGGTCAGCTTAATGCCCTTCCGGGGACTGCCCAAAACCATGTCCGGCGTATATAACATTCCCTCCGCCTGAACGGTTTCGCCCTTTTGCAGACGGGACCAGTAGGGCATGGGAATATTCCGGGATTTTGCCCGTTCCACATCAAACCTGCCTGCCCGGTCCAGCTCCAGGCTGTAGCCGTAACAGGTGACATTGTGGTTTACCCGGAAGGCATTAATCCGCAGGCCCTTAAAGGTAAAACTTTGCTCCGCCTCCTCTAACTCTATAAACTGAATGGGAAACGGCAGCTCCGGCGCAATCATCCGCAGGGCGTTCACTATCTTTTCCAGCCGTTTGGGCCCAATCATGGTAATGGGTTCCGTCCGCTCCGCATTGCCTAATGTAAGGAGCAGTCCCGGCAGGCCGCTGATATGGTCTGCATGAAAATGCGTAAAGCAGATGACGTCAATCGGTTTCACGCTCCACCCCTGCTGCCGGATGGAAACCTGCGTTCCCTCGCCACAGTCAATCAATACATTCATTCCGTTGTAACGCACCATCAGGGACGTCAATGCGCGGTAGGGTAAGGGCATCATGCCTCCGGTTCCTAATAAACAAACATCTATCATCAGACTTCCTCTTTTCCGCCTGCGCTGCGCAGACGCCTTTCTATACTTCCACATATTATATCTGTCAACTAAGTTCGCTCCGCTCTCTAAGGTGGCAGATATTACTCCCACTAAACTCACACTTCGTGTTCGTAAATGTCCGTATTATATCTGTCAACTAAGTTCGCTTCGCTCTCTAAGGTGACAGATATTACTCCCACTAAACTCACACTTCGTGTTCGTAAATGTCCGTATTATATCATTTCAACGGTGTCGGAAAGTGGAGCCGGAACGGCAAAATTCTCCGCAATCTTCTCCATGCACTCCTCACACAAGATAAATTCCTGGGTTTTCCCGTCCTTCTTGGAAAAATATCCCCATTCCTTGCGGACATGCACATAATCCGCCATCACAATTCCCTGTTCCATTTTCAACTGCTTTCCGCAGCAGTTACAAATTACCTGCTCCATATTACGGCCTCCATATCTTTCCTTCTTATGTGTTCTCTGCCCTTCCCGAAAGGCAGTCCTATAGTCCTATGGTAGCCTAAATGTTCCATAAAATCCAGTGGTAATAATTGTTCATGCAGTTTCCCCGGACAGCCGCCTTTTCAGGTTATTCCCCTGCAAACCGGCGTTCCATAATGAGGGCGTCCTCCACAGGATTGCTGTAATAGGCCCTCCGCCTTCCCATATCCTGAAAACCGTAGTTGCGGTATAAATGAAGGGCCGGCAGATTGCTTTCCCTTACCTCTAAGAGCAGTCTCCCTGCTCCGGCGTGCTCCGCCTCAATAAGCATCTGTTCCATCAGCATTTTCCCGATTCCATGGCCCCTGTATTTTGAATCCACGGCAATATTTAAAAGCTCCGCCTCGTCTGCGATTACCATAATTCCCGCAAAACCCACTACCCGGTTCTGCCCTGTATGGCGCGCCACATAGTAAATATTATTCTCATATCGGAGCACTGACCGGATACTGTCTAACGACCAGTGTTCCGGCAGGCTGTCCCTTGCAATCCCAAAGACCGCCTCGCAGTCCTTCTCCCCTAAGGGCAGCAGTACAATATCACGCATGGCCTTCCTCTTTTTCCTTTGCCAGCCGTTCCCGTTCAGCCTGGGACAACCTTAAATATTCCGGTTCAAAATCATCTCCGCTCTCAAACACCCCACTGCGAAAATATTCCATTCCCCGAACCCCCACTGCGGCAGCCCTCTGCTTATTGAGATGCGCCGGCGCAAAATGGAAGGGAACCGACATTTTTTCCTCAATCACCTTCTGATACACCGGCACGCCGTCGCCTAAGAAAATGACCTCTTTTCCAATCAGGTTTAGGGCGTCGATTAACTCCTCTATGCCTAAAGCCGCCTGTTCTTTTACCACCTCTAACTGTTCCCCGCTGAAGCGGTAAATGCCCGTATACACCTGATTTCTCCGGGCGTCCATAATGGGACAGATTAACTTCTCCGTCCCGAACAGGTTCATTGCCAGCCCCTCCACTGTAGGAACCCCCACCACCGGTTTGTCAAGGGCAAGGGCCAATCCCTTTACCGTTGCTGCGCCAATCCGAAGTCCGGTAAAGGAGCCGGGGCCCTTCGCCACAGCAATAGCGTCAATGGTATTTAAATCGGTCTCTGTCATTTTCACAATCTCGTCCACCATGGGAAGCAATGTCTGGGAATGGGTTTTTTTGTAATTTACTGTGTATTCCGCAATCAGTGTGTCATCCTCTAACAACGCTGCCGAGGCGACCAATCCGGAACTGTCAACGGCTAATATCTTCATCGGTTTCTCCCTGTCTTTCATTTTCACCATAATTCATATCTTCTATTATCAGTCTCCTGTAATCCAGACCTTTTTCCAAATCCTTTTCCAGCGCAATCCGTATCACGCGCTCCGGCAAAATATCTGCAATCCGGTCCGCCCATTCAATCAGGCATACCCCGTCACCATAAGCGAACTCAAAAAAGCCAATCTCTTCCATCTCCTCCGAATCTTCAATCCGGTACACATCAAAATGGTAAAGGGGAAGCCTCCCGTCCGGGTACTCCTGCAATATGGTAAAGGTGGGGCTGTTCACATACTCGTCCACGCCTAGGCCTTTGGCAAAACCCTGGGAAAACAAAGTCTTTCCCACGCCTAAATCTCCGTTTAAGCAGTATATCTGTCCCCGCTGCGCCTTCTCTCCCATCTGCCTTGCGATATCATATGTGTCCTTTGGACAAAAACTCTCATAAACCATTTTATTCTCCACTGTCCTGTTCCGCCTCTGCATGGAATTTTTTTAAGGCGCCTTTGACCTCGATGTGATTTGCTCCCGCATAATAGGAAAGCACGGCTCTTGCCTCCTCTAACTGATCGCCCATAGCCTTTTTCGGAAAAATAAATGCATGAATCCGGCTGCTGTACACCAGAAACTGGGTTTTCGTCTCTACAAGCTTTACCAGATTCTCCCAGCCAATCGTCTGCTGTTCCTCATTCTGGGATACGGTAATGCCGTTCTGGTCAAAACGATATGCGAGGGGCTGCTGGTACACCTTGCTCCTTTTTACCTGCCCTTTTGCGCGAAACCATAGCGTCAGCGGCTCTAGTATGGTAAACCATGCCGCCACAAGAATCAGCACAGCCCGGTCCTGATCATTTAAATCTCCAAATGAAGTAATCAGTATAACCAGCGCAATCAGGGAAAGGGCAATCCCCACCAGACCGGATATTTTATGCCGGCTGTGATACATGGTAAAGCGGAATATCTCCACCGGCGTCATTTTCACTGAAAATTCTATCTCTTTTTCCCTCATGTTCCTGCCTCTCTTCCCGCCCGTCGGCGACAGGCGATGTCTGCAATCTATTTTAAGCGGTACACACTACATAATCATGGAAAGCTGAATCCGTTTCCGCTCCATGTCCACACTCAGCACCTTGACCTCTACCACATCTCCCACGCTGACCACCTCTAAGGGGTGCTTTACAAACTTCTTATTCGTGAGCTGCGATATATGCACGAGGCCGTCCTGATGAACGCCGATATCCACAAACGCACCAAAATCAATGACATTCCGGACCGTTCCCTTTAAAACCATTCCCTCTGTCAAATCTTTCATTTCCATGACGTCCGTCCGCAGTATCGGTTTGGGCATCTCTTCTCTTGGATCTCTCGCCGGTTTTTCCAGCTCCTTGATGATATCGTCAAGCGTTACCTCGCCGATTCCCAGATCGCCTGCCAAAGCTGTCCGGTTCCTGGTGAGCAGGGATAACCCTGCCAGTCCTTTACCGGTAATATCCTTAAGGGAATATCCCACTTTTTTCAAAAGCTGCTCCGCCGCCTGATAGCTTTCCGGGTGTACGCTGGTGGAGTCTAAGGGGTTGTCCCCGCCCTGAATCCGCATAAATCCGGCGCACTGCTCGTAGGCTTTCGGGCCTAGCTTAGCCACCTTTAACAACTGGTTCCTGTTGGTAAACCGTCCGTTCTCTTCCCTGTACGCCACTATATTTTTCGCAATGGCCTTGCTGATGCCGGACACATACTCTAACAGGGAGGCAGACGCCGTATTCAGGTCCACGCCTACCCTGTTCACGCAGGATTCCACCACGCCGGTTAAGGCGTCCCCTAACTTTTTCTGATTCATATCATGCTGGTACTGTCCCACGCCGATGGATTTCGGATCAATCTTTACTAACTCCGCCAACGGGTCCTGCAATCGTCTGGCTATGGAAGCCGCACTCCTCTGTCCCACATCAAAATGGGGAAACTCCTCGGTAGCCAGCTTGCTGGCAGAATACACCGAAGCCCCCGCCTCATTTACGATCACATACTGTACCTTCTCCGGTATCTCCTTCAAAAGCTCCACAATGACCTGCTCCGATTCTCTTGACGCAGTACCGTTTCCAACGGAAATCAGTGTAACTCCGTATTTTTTAATCAGGCTGTGCACGATTTTCTTTGCCTCGGCAATCTTCTTCTGCGGCTCTGTGGGATATACCACCACTGTGTCTAACACCTTGCCTGTGGCGTCCACCACTGCCAGCTTACAGCCTGTCCGGAACGCAGGGTCCCAGCCGAGCACCACCTGACCGGCAATGGGCGGCTGCATTAAAAGCTGGGTTAGGTTCTTTCCAAATACGGAAATGGCGCCGTCCTCCGCTTTTTCCGTCAGCTCATTGCGGATTTCCCTCTCAATGGCCGGAGCAATCAGCCGTTTGTAGCTGTCCTCCACCGCCGCCTGTAACAATTTTGTTGTGTTGGGGTTATCCCGGACAATTATTTTTTTCTCCAGATAACCGGTTATCCGTTCCTCCGGCGCAGCAATCTTTACCGTAAGAAACTTTTCCTTCTCTCCCCGGTTAATGGCCAGCACCCGGTAGCCCGCCGCCTTGCTGACCGGCTCCTCAAAATCATAGTACATCTCATAGACGGACCGGGCCTCGGCGTCCTTCGCAGCCGTTACCAGTTTTCCTTCCTTAACCGTAATGTCCCTGATATAAGTCCGGTATTCCGCCTCGTCCGAAATATTTTCCGCGATAATGTCAAGAGCGCCCGCTATGGCCTCCTCCACAGACGCAACCCCTTTCTCCTCTGAAAGAAATGCCTCCGCCTCCTGCGGAATGGGTTTGTCTGTCATCTGTAAATAAATGATATTGGCCAGGCCCTCTAATCCCTTTTCTTTGGCAATCGTCGCCCTGGTTCTCCGCTTCTGCTTGTAGGGCCGGTACAAATCCTCAACGGCAACTAAAGTCATTGCCTCCTTAATCTGCTTTTCCAATTCCGGCGTAAGCTTCTCCTGCTCCGCAATGCTTGCCAGCACAGTCTCTTTTCGCTCCTCTAAATTCCGAAGATAATTCAGCCTGTCAAAAAGCTCCCGCAGCACCTCGTCATTTAAGGAACCCGTAGCCTCCTTACGGTATCTGGCAATAAAGGGAATGGTACACCCCTCGTCAATCAGTTTCACTGCCGCCTCCGCCTGGCTCACCCGGATTCCTAACTCCTTCGCGATCACTTTTGTTATGTCCATCTCAAACAACCTACGCCTTTCCTAATCTTTTCCGTTCCACCCCTACAAATCCAATTCAATCTTTTTATCCTTCGGCGCATAAGCCCGGTAAGTTACGCCTGCCATGTCAAACATCATCTTAGAAGCTATGGTTGACTCCGTATCGGAATACTTGTCGGAAAGATACACAATCTCCTTAATGCCGCTCTGAATGATTGCCTTGGCACATTCGTTACAGGGAAACAGGGTAGAGTAACAGGTGGCCCCATTTAGGGAACCTCCCCCATAATTGAGGATTGCATTCAACTCCGCATGGCAGACATAAAAATACTTATTCTCTAACGGCTTGCCTACCCGCCCCCATGGCATCTTGTCATCATCACACCCGGAAGGCATTCCATTATAACCTACGGATAAAATCTTATTGTTGGCGTCTACAATACAGGCGCCCACCTGCGTGTTGGGATCTTTGCTCCGTTCTGCGGATAAAAGGGCAATTCCCATAAAATACTGATCCCAGCTTAGATAATCTTCTCTCTTCATCCTGTGTACCTCCCGATTTCTCCTGTGCAGTAAATATCCATTCATTCCTGCAACCTGTATTCCTATATATTAACACATTCTCCCCTATAACACAAAACAAAAATCTCCATAAAAGGAAAAAGGCCCCGAAGCCTTCACTCCGAAACCTTTTTGTCCCTTACAATCCTTTCCTGACTTCACTTGATTGTAACGACACTGAAAAGTCTTCTCCAGCAAACAGCGCCGGAAAAGGAAAATGGATTCCAAAGAGGGATTTTTGCGTCCACCGGTACTTAATGAGTGCGC
>CANREG010000079.1 GCA_947629565.1 uncultured Lachnospiraceae bacterium | reverse complement strand
TTATGCCACGCAGCGGTACTAAGGTGCCGCTAAAGCACCACCTAAGTACCGGCGGGCATAAAAACACCTGCTTATGGTAATGGTTCAACCTATGCGACATACAAATCATATATATACACATTTCACGCAATAACCAAAAAGGGGTACAAAGGATGGAGGAACAAAAACAGGGATTTTTGAATAACTTTACATTGAAAATGATTGCCATAATCACCATGGTCATTGACCATGTGGGGTATATTTTCTTCCCGGATCAGCCTGTATTCCGCTACATTGGCCGGATTGCCTTTCCCATATTCTGTTTTCTGATTGTTGAGGGATTTTTCCACACGAGAAATCATATGAATTATCTAATCCGGCTGATTATATTTGCCCTGATTTCGGAGATACCCTTTGATTTGGCGTTCCGCCAAACCCTTTTTGACTGGCAGCACCAGAATGTGTTTATTACCCTGGCGCTGGGATTAATCTGCATATTCTGTATGGAGGAAATGAACCGGTCAAGGCGGTATATCTTCCCGCTGCTACTGACCTGGGTAGCGGCTTATGTGATTCACTGTGATTACAGCCTTGGCGGCGTGTTGTTAATCTGTATGTTCTATGTGACGCAAAATTCACCGGGTACCCGGTTTATCTTAACCGCCCTGATTCTATATGTATTCTGGGGCGCTCCGGAGCTTTACGGGCTGATTGCCCTGATACCGATTGCCCTTTATAACGGAGAGCGGGGGCCGTCGCCAAAAATGATTTTTTACTGGTTCTATCCCGCGCATCTGCTCATTTTATATGTTTTGTCCCTGTATATATAACGCAAACGGCAGCCGGTCACATAACCCCGGCTGCCATTTCTGTTATATTTTTCGTATAAAAGCTCTCGTACAATTCAAGCTGCCTGTCCTGGCGGAACGGAAACTGCTCCCGAACCTCTTTTACCTTTTTCCCGTCTACCTCCACCACCATCAGCTCTGATTTGCTGTGGGCCTTCGTCAAACGCTCCCCTAGAGGGTCAAAAGCCATAGAGCTTTCCATATACTCAATTCCATTGCCCTTTCCGGTGCGGTTCACCCCGATAATGTAGCACTGGTTCTCAATCGCCCTCGCCCGGAGCAGAGTTTCCCAGTGAAGCACCCGCTCCTTAGGCCAGTTGGCAATGACCAGTATCATCTGCACCGAATCCGCCACCGCCTGAAAGATTTCCGGAAACCGCAAATCATAGCAGACAAATCCGGACATCTCCATATCCTTCAGTATCACCGTCTTTACCTCATGGCCGCCGATATAATGCTGTCCCTCCTCGCCATAATTAAACGGGTGAATCTTATCGTAATCATAGAGAATCCGCCCCTCGGACACCACCATGAACTTATTGTAAAATTCACCGCCAAAATCCTCCACATAGCCGAAAGCCATAGCCATTTTATATTGCTTTGAAAGGTCTTTAAAAAAACGCAAGGTAGGGGAAAACAACATCTCTTCGCCTGCAAGGGCGGTATTCATGGTAAAGCCGGTCAGCGTCATCTCCGGAAAGACCAAAAGCTCCACCTTCTGTTCCGCCGCCTGCTCCGCTAGCTTCTTTACCTTTTCCATATTTTTCTGCTTGTCCTCCCAGGCAATATCCATCTGGGTCAATCCTACCTTCATTCTTAAAACCTCCTGCCATTTAAATTAAATATCTGTCCAAATTTAATTATATGCACCGCTTATATATTCTATGTGTACTTTTAGGATATTTCCGTTTTTTCATACCGTGGAAAGGAGATAATAACCTTAAATAAATCTCCGTCCAGCCGGATTTCAAAGCTGCCCCCCTGAAGGCTGGTCAAATCTTTTGCAATGGAAAGGCCGAGTCCGCTGCCCTCAGTCGTTCTTGAAGAATCCCCCCGGACAAACCGCTCCATCAGTTCCTCCGGACTGATATTAAGCGGATCGGAGGAAATATTTCTAAGCATAAAAATTACCGCCTTCTCCTCACAATTTAAGTCCGCATAGACTCTGGTTCCCGGCTGGGCATATTTATACACATTCTGAAGCACATTTTCTATAACCCGGTAAAGCCGCTTTCCATCTGCCAATACCAGTGCAGGCTGGTCCGTATAATTGGCAATCAGCTTCAAGTCCCTGTCGGCAAACTTATCCTCAAACTCCCCTAAAGCCTGCTTCATCAACTCATCAAAGGCTAAGGGCATCATTTCCAGCTCAATGTTCCCGGAAGTCGCCTTGGCTGCCTCGACTAAATCCTCGGTCAACTGCTTTAACCGCTCTGCCTTCGCCTCTAACACCTCTATATAATGTTCCGCCTCCGGCGTCGGCATCTTCTCTGTCTTTAACAGGTTAATATAATTGATGATAGAGGTAAGGGGCGTTTTTAAATCGTGGGATACATTGGTAATCAGCTCCGTCTTCATCCGCTCGTCCTTTAAGGACATCTCCACCGCCGCCTTTAGTCCATTGCCAATATGGTTAATGCCGTCCGTAAGCTCTTTAAAGACTCCCGTAGCCTTATCCATCTCTATCTGATAATCCAGATTCCCCTTTGTAATCTCCTCAACCCCGGCAATCAGCTTTTTGGTATCCCTGATCATCCCTGCCACCTTGATTGCAAAAAACACCTGAATTAGAATATATACCAGCAAGCCGAACAAGAACAGATCCTCCGACACTGACAAATAGATCTGACAATAACCACAGCACAGGTTGATGATAAGATATACGGCAAACCACATGGCAAGCCTGGTGGTGCCCCGCATACGCTTAAACGCATTGACTACTGCGAAAAGCCTTTTATTGTCCTTAGAAAACAGCCTGACGATATACCAGCTATTCATAAAATTATGGGCCTTTATCCGCCGCACAAAGCTCAAAGTAAAAGCCATAATGCACAACCCTATCGGCAGCACCACGAACAGCGAACCGATTACCGTCCCCGCCAGACCGCTTACAAGAGGCATATGGTTGACGGCAAAAAGGGAAAATGTCAGGCAGGCCGCTGCCATCGCAAAGACAGACAATAGCCACAGTTCCGTATATATCCGGTCAAACCGGTACAACTGAATCTCCCCGCTTTCCGGACTGCTTTTTCCGGTAGTTTTAATCAGCCATACAAACTGAACCACAAAAAGGAGCCATGAAAGAACCGCCGCAATGCCAAAATTGCGGACACTCTGGCTTAAAAAGAAGGATTCCTGATAATCCGCCACAACGGCGCAGACTTCTTTGCCTCGTTGTTCAACATCAAAACCTACATACAATCTGTCTCCGGTTAATTTTTCAAACGGGATATCCGTCAGGGAAATCTCCATAACCTCACCACCGTCCAGGCTGATGATTCCGTTTCCCAGACTATCCATTACCACCTCATAGCTCACCGGCATGGAGGTAACCTCTGAGAGGTTCTGCGAATTGGAATACACTTCTTTACTGCCCACATAGTAATAATATAGCCCGGCACTGTATAACTTATCCAGCGCCTTCTGTGCCTCCGCCGCCTCCTGACAGTCGGCGACCAGTTTGTAAATAAGTTCTTCCGTAGAATAATTATAACAGCCTAACAGGGGAATGATAATGCTGTCATAATCCCGGCCGTACGGGTCTTCCGAATCCAGATAACTTTCAAGCTCCCTTAAATCATAAATGTAATAATCCACAGGCGCAAAATATTGATCGGAAGGGGTATAAAATACATCCTCGTCCGGATCGTATACCGCAAAAAACATATCCCGCCCGCTCACATCTGTCGGCTCTTCGCTGTCCGTATTAGACTCCCCCCGTTCCTGGCGCTCCTTCTCTGTCAGATAAGCTCCGATATCCTCATTTAAAGGAAAAATGAAATATGCTTTTTCGGAGAAGTCGTCGGAAAATCTCTTTCTGCTGTTCCTCAACCCGTTTTCTATAAACAGATTCTTAAAGGCTGCCGCATTCAACCGAAGATAATCATTATCCTTAGACAACGCTGCCAGCGTCTCCCTCACATTCCCGTAATCGGCGAGACGGCAGTTAATAAGCTCTCCTTTGCTCTCTGCATAGTTTCCAAAATCCAAGTCTCCTGCAGCCAGCCATTCATTCTTATAATTGCTGATTTCTTTCAGATTGTACTTTAGGGATTCCCCGCTTTCCAAATCTGCAACGCCTGTCACGCCGAGATTAACGGTATTACCATAATATAACTTCTGGATATTGCGTATCAGGCTGCCAATATCATTTTCCAAATCATTAACATATTTTGCATCGCTATTAAAATCTGCCATCCCTCCAACAAGAATATCCTCGCCATACGCATCCATTGCGTATGCGACCACAATAAATGATGCCACAAAAACCGCAAAAGTAACAATTAAGAGCAGTCCCCGTATGCATTTTCCTGAGGTGGAATAAGACCATTTTCCGGTTCGTTTCTTCTTTTCCATACTGCGACTCCTTTCTAAATTACCGGCCCTTACTTCTTATCCATTCGATATCCCACGCCCCACATTACCTTCACATAATCCGGGTTCTTCGGATCAATCTCTATCTTTTCCCGGATACGGCGGATATGTACGGATACCACATTGTCGGCTGCAAAGGCGTCCTCCTGCCAGATCCGTTCATAAATCTGAGTGGAGGAAAATACCTTCCCCAGATTCTCCATAAAAAGCTGTAGAATCTTGAACTCCGTAGGCGTCAGCTTCACCGGTTCCCCGTCGACTGTAACCTGCCTTTTCTCTGTGTCCATGGTAATTGCGCCGTTCACCAGAAGTCCCTCCCGGCCAGCCTGCTCGATTCCCCCTAAGGAAGTATAGCGCCGAAGCTGGGATTTTACCCGCGCCATCAGCTCTAAAGGATTAAAGGGCTTGGTCACATAGTCGTCTGCGCCCACATTTAATCCGAGAATCTTGTCCACATCCTCGGATTTGGCCGATAATAAAATGACAGGAATAGAGCTTTCCTCACGAAGCCGAAGCAGCGCATGGATTCCATCAAGCTCCGGCATCATAATGTCCAAAATCATCAGATGAATCTCCTGCTCCTTTGCCGCCGCTAAAGCCTCTTTGCCATTATAGGCGGCAACCACCTCGTAGCCCTCCTGCTTTAGATAGATAGAAATGGCTTCCACTATCTCTTTGTCATCATCGCAAACCAGAATCGTCATTTTTTCACCTCGTCTCCACTATACGCCGGAGCAGGATAATCTGCAAGCCGGCAGCATAATCTTTAGATTTTTTTAGAATTGCCCTCTTTGGTTATGAGGCTATTATAACGGATAAAAATTAAGAAAAAGTCACATAGAAAATGAAGAAAATCTTAATTATGATAATTTTTTCCTCAAAATTCAATGATGATATGTGCAAAAATCAGTATTTTGGCTGTAAGTTGCAAATCAGGGGCTTAAATGATACAATTTAAGTCATATACAAATTACAAGCCGGAAATTTAATAGATCTCCGGAGAAGGAGAAATAATATGGCCGCTGTTTCATTAATATTTATATTTTTTGCGATAATTATTATAATTGTTGCAGGTGTTCCCCTCTTGATTGGGATTGCCCTGTTCATTATTTCGGCCGTAATGAAAAAGAAACAGTTAACCCAAAAGAAAGAGGCTGAGCTGGCAGGAAACTATTCCTATCAGATAGACAAATCATACATCATTCCCAGAGTATTCGGTTTTATATTTATGATTCCGTTGGTAATATGTATCATTTCGATTGTGTATATTATAAAGCAACCGGCAAATAAACAGACAGCGACGAATTATGTTGAAGAAAATAGCGATACCAGCAAACAGACTACAGAAAAAGAAACTCCGGAAACACTTGCTAAGA
Organism: uncultured Lachnospiraceae bacterium; assembly: GCA_947629565.1. Lineage (GTDB taxonomy): Bacteria > Bacillota > Clostridia > Lachnospirales > Lachnospiraceae > CAG-590. Next base: position 3,644 of record CANREG010000079.1, on the reverse strand, counting down.
ATCAGGCAGCTTTATTGATAGAGAATATAGAAAATCGTGATACAGCTTCTATAATCAATATGTTCTGCGATTATGAAAAAACATCAGGTGAACTGTCAGGGAAAATAGAAACATTGTTAGATTTTATAGACGGCGATATTGTTTCATATGATGAGCCGAATGTACTTTCGGTTGAAAAAGAGAGAAATGAAGGCGGACAAGTCGCTTTTGAAGCAACGGAGGGAAACATTGGGAATATAAAAACCTCGACAGGTAAAATATATAATATATTTTTTTATTCCTATCATGTGTATCCGAGCAATCCGGAATATGTCGGTATATTTTTTCTGGAAATAGAAGATGCGGACTATGAACCGGACTCTGAAGAAGGGCATATATATGTTGGTGAAATGATAGGTAACTATTGAATTTTGAAAACCAGTACAAAGAAAATGGCAGTAGTGCAAAACAGCCGGCAGAAAAATCCGCCGGCTGTTTTTTACTGTATAAAATTTTCCTAATATATATTGTGCGATATATGATTTTATGGTATACTTTTAAATATAGAATATATAACTATACTTCCGATAATGTAAAAAAGGAGAATGCTTATGACAAAAAAACGGACATTAAAACTAAAAGATTTACCTGAAGGCACCTTACCCTATACAATGAGAAATGACTATATGTTTCGAGCTGTGTTCCAAAAAAACCAAAATGCGCTGAAGGGTTTGATTTATGCGCTATTATCTTTACCTGAAGGCAGCATTACCTCTGTTGTTATTCAAAATCCAATTATACTAGGAGACGCTATAAACAATAAAACCTGTGTGTTAGACTTAAAAGTAGCCCTCAATAATATAATCATTATTAATATTGAAATGCAGGTCAATAATTTAGGCAACTGGCCGGAACGGTCTCTGACTTACCTTTGCCGTTCTTTTGACAGCTTACATAAAGGGCAGGATTACGGCGAAATTCCGACCACTATACATATAAGCATATTAGATTTTCATCTCTCTCATCTCACTCCGGAATTTTACTCAAAATTTATGATGATGAACATCAAAAACCACGAAATTTATAGTAGTAAATTTGTACTTTATGTGTTAGACTTAACAATGATAGAAGATTCTTCCCTACGGAAAGAATATGGTGAACTGTATGACTGGGCCGTATTATTTAAGGCCACAGATTGGAGGGATTTAAAAATGTTAGCCGCAAAAAATCCATATATTGAAGATACCATTTTTACCCTGCACGAAATGACAGAAGACGAGAAAATCCGGGAACAATGTGAGGCAAGAGAAAAATATAACTGGGATATGGCTGCTGCTACTGCTAAAGGCAAAAAAGAAGGTCAGGATTTGAAGCTGATTTCCCAAATCTGCCGCAAACTTCAAAAGGGAAAAAATATAGATACCATCGCGGAAGAATTAGAGGAAAACCGGGAAATTATCGCTAAAATCTGTGAAACAGCAAAAACGTTTGCCCCGGAATATAATGTACAAAAAATTTATGACACCTTGGACACCATAAATGAATAGGACAACATTAATTTTAATTCAAAACGGCCACAGGTTTCCCCTGTGACCGTTTTTATTATTCTTTACCGAACCTCCGCGCCATGAGGCATCTCGGTTTCCGTTGTCACCAGCGAAAGTTTCCCTTCCGCATCCTCTGCGCAGAGAATCATACCCTGGGACTCCACACCCGCTAACTTTGCAGGCTTAAGGTTCGTAACCACTACAACCTTCTTGCCCACCATGTCAGCCGGTGAGAACCAAGCTTTGATTCCCGATACAATCTGCCGCACCTCACTGCCGATTTTCACCTTGGAGCACAGCAGCTTATTGGATTTTGGCACTTCCTCGCAGGCGATAACCTCGCCCACCTGAAGCTGTAGTTTATCAAAATCCTCAATGGTAATCTCCGGCTTTTTATTTTCCAAATCGATTCCCGGATTATCATCTACGGGCTCCGGTTCCGGCTCCGGCTGCATAGCCTCCACCTTTGCCATAACCTCATCCAAATCCAGTCTTGCAAATAGAATCTCCGGCTTGTCGGTAACCTTGGTTCCGGATTTATAGCTGCCAAATCTTACGAGGTCATTTACCTTCCGCTTCGGCGCATTTAACTGGGCCAATATTTTTTCAGCGGTATCCGGCATATAGGGCTCAAGCAAAGTAGCTCCAATCACAATACTTTCTACCAGATTGTATAACACTGTTGCCAGACGGTCCTTTTTATCCTCTTCCTTGGCCAGCGCCCATGGCATCGTCTCGTCAATATACTTATTGCACCGCTTAAAGAGATTGAAAATCTCCGTAATGGCGTCTGCCACCCGCAGCTTATCCATGGCATTGGACACCCGGATTCTGGTGTCTAAGGCATAGTCTATCAGTTCTTTATCCACATCCTCATTGACTTTCTTGTTCGTAACCTCTCCGTCAAAATATTTATTGGACATGGAAATGGTCCGGTTCACCAGATTACCCAGGGTATTGGCCAGATCCGAATTTAACCGTTCTACTAAAAGCTCCCAGGAAATCACACCGTCATTATCAAAAGGCATCTCATGCAGCACAAAATAACGAACAGCGTCCACGCCGAACATCTCCACTAAATCGTCTGCATAGATTACATTTCCTTTGGATTTACTCATCTTTCCATCGCTCTGAATCAGCCATGGATGTCCGAACACCTGCTTTGGCAGCGGAAGTCCCAATGCCATAAGCATAATGGGCCAGTAAATGGTATGGAAACGAAGAATATCCTTGCCGATCAGATGAAGATCGCAGGGCCAGTATTTCTCAAACATTTTATCGCTTCTGCCGTCTAAATCAAAGCCCAGTCCGGTAATGTAGTTCGTCAATGCGTCAATCCAGACATAAATCACATGCTTGTCGTCAAAGTCTACGGGTATGCCCCACTTAAAGGAAGTACGGGACACGCACAAATCCTGTAATCCCGGCAGCAGGAAGTTATTCATCATCTCATTTTTCCGGGATTCCGGCTGGATAAAATCCGGGTGATCGTTAATATAGTTAATCAGCCTGTGCTGGTATTTACTCATCTTAAAGAAGTATGCTTCCTCTTTGGCCGGCTGCACTTCTCTGCCGCAGTCCGGACACTTGCCGTCCACCAACTGCGCTTCGGTGAAAAAGGACTCGCAGGGAGTACAGTAAAGACCTTCATATTCGCCCTTATAGATATCCCCTTTGTCATACAGCTTCTTAAAAATCTTCTGAACCTGTCTCTCATGGTCCTCATCCGTAGTGCGGATAAATTTATCATATGAGGTATTCATCAAATCCCATATCCGCTTAATCTCTCCGGCAGTCTGGTCCACAAACTCCTTTGGTGTAATACCGGCTTCCGCCGCCTTTTGCTCAATCTTTTGTCCATGTTCATCCGTTCCTGTCTGAAAACGGACATCATAGCCTACGAACCGCTTATACCTGGCAATACTGTCGGCAAGCACAATTTCATAGGTGTTACCAATATGCGGCTTGCCGGATGTGTAGGCAATCGCAGTGGTAATGTAATACGGTTTCTTTGCCATTTCATTTCCCTCCTTGTTATCCGAGGTAGTGTCAAAAACTACCTGTTTTTTTATCGCTAAATTTTAATAAAAACCTTGATTTTAAGGGAAATCTGCAATA
>CANREG010000078.1 GCA_947629565.1 uncultured Lachnospiraceae bacterium | reverse complement strand
AAGGTTGGCGTAGGCTCTATGATTATCGGTAATATTGTCGGGGAGTCTGCGGTAGTTGCAGGAGCCGTCAACGGTGATATTGATGTGAAGGGACCGGTTATTGTGGATTCTACAGCAGTCATCATGGGCAACATCAAATCCCGTTCTGTTCAGATTAACAACGGCGCAGTAATCGAAGGATTTTGTTCACAGAGTTATTCAGACATAGATGTAAAGAGTTATTTTGCATAATATTTAAGGGCGCGGGCAGAGGACGGGAATATGGAGAACAAGCGTATTTTATTAAAGCTAAGCGGCGAGGCGCTTGCCGGAGACAAGCGTCAGGGATTTGATGAAAAGACCGTCTTGGATGTGGCAGGACAGGTTAAAAAGGTTGTAGATTCCGGAAAACAGGTAGCAGTGGTGATTGGCGGCGGCAATTTCTGGCGGGGCAGGACCTCGGAGCATATGGACCGGGTAAAGGCCGACCAGATTGGTATGCTGGCAACGGTAATGAACTGCATTTACACAGCGGATATGTTCCGCACAGCAGGCTTAAAAACAAGGATTATGTCGCCTTTCGTCTGCGGCAGCATGACGGAATTGTTTAACAAGGATACGGCAGTGCAGGCATTGAATTGTGGGGAAGTGGTTTTCTTTGCCGGAGGAACCGGACATCCGTATTTTTCCACAGATATGTCAACGGTATTGATGGCGATTGAAATTTCCGCTGATGTAATTTTGTCAGGGAAAGCCATTGACGGCGTCTATGACAGCGACCCGAAGACGAATCCCAATGCGAAGAAGTATGATACCATGCAGATGAAGGAGATTGTGGATAAGCAGTTAGGGGTGATTGATCTAGCATCGGCTGTACTGGCCATGGAGAATCATATGCCGATGATGTTATTTGGACTGAATGAGCCGGATAGTATTGTAAAGGCATTGACGGGCAGCTTTAGCGGCACCTACATAGAGGCATAAAGGATAGAAGGAGGAGCAAAGAATGTTGAAGCAGTTTGAAGAAAAGATGGAGAAATCTTTAGAGAATTTGGAGAATGAATTTACCAATATCCGGGCCGGCCGGGCCAACCCGAACATTTTAAATAAAGTAAAAGTGGATTATTATGGTTCCCCTACTCCTTTACAGCAGGTGGGAAATGTCAGTGTTCCGGAGGCGAGAACCATTATTATCACGCCATGGGAAAACTCCATGTTAAAGGAGATTGAGAAAGCAATCCTGTGTTCGGATTTAGGGCTTACGCCCAATAACGACGGCAAATCCATTATCTTGAATTTCCCGGAGCTTACGGAGGAACGCCGTAAGGAGTTGGCAAAAGATATTAAGAAAAAAGGCGAGAATGCCAAGGTTGCTATCCGAAATATCCGCAGGGATGCCAACGATTACTTTAAAAAGCAGTTAAAGGCTAACGAGATTTCCGAGGATGAGGCAAAGGATTATGAGGATAAGGTGCAGAAGATGACCGACAAATATGTGGATAAGGTAGAGTCTGCAACCGAAGGCAAGACGAAGGAAATTATGACAGTGTAATAATGACAGGCAGCGATAGTGCAGGGAGGCAGGTTTGGAGAAGATATTACAGGCAATCCGCGAGGAAAATTTAACGGTTCCTAAGCATGTGGCAATTATCCTAGACGGGAACGGCAGATGGGCGAAGAAGCGCAATATGCCAAGAAATTACGGGCATGTACAGGGCTCTAAGACGGTAGAGCAGATTATTGAGGACGGCTATAACATGGGAATTGAATACATTACAGTGTATGCTTTTTCCACAGAGAACTGGAAACGCTCGAAAGATGAGGTGGATGCCCTGATGAAGCTGTTAGCCAAATATCTGGTGGACTGTATCGAGCGTTCTACGAAGAATAATATGCAGGTGCGCGTGATTGGCGATAAGAGCGGCTTAGACCATAAACTGGTGGCAAAGATTAACGAGCTTGAGGAGACTACACGCAATGCCACAGGTCTTAAATTTACCATTGGCATTAACTATGGAGGAAGGGACGAGATACGCAGGGCAGTGACAAAGTTAGCCGGTGAGGTGGCAGATGGAACGCTTTCCCCTTCCGATATTACGGAGGATTTAATCAGCAGCCGCCTTGACACAGCGGGATTACCGGATCCGGATTTATTAATCCGTACCAGCGGGGAGGAACGGTTATCTAATTTTCTGCCATGGCAGCTGGCCTACACGGAATTTTATTTTACGGATGTTTTATGGCCGGATTTTAAGAAAGAAGACCTGCTTCAGGCAATTCGATATTATAATGGAAGGGACCGTCGGTTCGGCGGGGTATAAGGGCATATGAAGGAGCGCTTAATCGGTGGCTTCATCGTTGGTGTTGTCACTTTAGTTGTCTTATTCTGCGGCGGATTAACTGCGGCGGTTATTTTAGCGGCAGTTTCCATAGCGGCCATTTATGAATTTATGAAATTATATAAAATGGAGCAATCGGCTTTTTCAGCGCTGAATTATATTGCCACAGCCGGAGTTTATCTCCTGCTTTATTTTGGACAGAGTAAATATCTGTTTCCCTTTATTGTGCTTTATATTCTGTTGGCTCTTTCCATATATGTAATCCGTTTTCCCATGTACAAGGATTATCATGTAGAGAAAAGCATATTTGTATTTTTGTATGCGGCTGTACTGCTGTCCTATGTTTTTCGGGTGCGGAGCATGGGATCCGGAGCTTTTTATTTTGTCTTTATCCTGATTTCAAGCTGGGGAAACGATATCTTCGCCTACTTTGTGGGAAGCGCCATTGGGAAACATAAATTTTCCCCGAAGGTCAGCCCGAATAAAAGCGTGGAGGGATTTATCGGCGGCATAGCCGGAGCCTTTATACTGGGGTATCTGTACGCCATTGTATTCCGGCAGTTTATCGAATTTTCACTTTCCCCGCTATACAGCGGCATTATTGCGGCGTTAGGATGTATTCCGGCAGTGATTGGAGACTTAGCGGCCTCTGCCATTAAACGGGATAATGAGATTAAGGATTACAGCGACCTGATTCCGGGGCACGGGGGCATGGTGGACCGTATCGACAGCCTGCTTTTTACCGCGCCGATTATTTATTATCTGATTATTCTGTTCAGCATACTATAAGAGGGAGAATTACCATAGGAATATGCCGGCATGTGCTGGCATAAATTTTTAGGAGGATGTCATGAGAAAGGTATCCATATTAGGTTCTACCGGTTCCATTGGAACCCAGACCTTAGATGTTATCAGACACAACGAGGATTTAGAGTTAATTGCTGTTTCTGCTGGGCGCAATATCACCCTGTTGGAAAAGCAGATTCGGGAATTTCACCCGAAACTGGCGGCGGTTTGGGGCAAAGATGATGCAAAGGCACTTCAGACAGCGATAGCAGATGTATCGCCTGCCTGTAAGGTAGTCTCCGGCATGGAAGGTCTCATTGAGGTGGCAACGGCAGACCAGGCAGACATTGTAGTGACGGCTGTGGTGGGAATGATGGGAATCAAGCCTACCATTGCGGCAATCCGGGCGGGAAAGGATATTGGCCTTGCCAATAAGGAAACCTTAGTGACTGCCGGGCATATCATTATGCCTATGGCGGAGGAATGTCATGTTTCCATTCTGCCTGTGGACAGCGAACATTCCGCCATTTTTCAATGCCTGAACGGCGAGAAGGGAAACGCCGTTCACAAGATTTTGCTGACGGCTTCCGGAGGTCCTTTTCGGGGAATGACCAGGGAAGAACTTTCCAGCGTCACATTGGAAATGGCGTTAAAGCACCCTAACTGGTCTATGGGAAAGAAGATTACGATTGATTCTGCTACTATGGTAAATAAGGGATTAGAGGTGATCGAGGCCAAATGGCTTTTTGGAGTAGAGCCGTCCCAGATTCAGGTGGTTGTCCAGCCCCAGAGCATTATTCATTCCATGGTAGAGTTTGAAGACGGGGCTGTGATGGCGCAGCTTGGCACGCCGGATATGCGGCTTCCGATTCAATACGCCCTCTACTATCCGAAACGGGTATATTTAGACGGCAAACGCCTTGATTTTTCGACTTTGACGGAGATTACCTTCCAGAAACCGGATTTAGATACCTTCCTCGGATTAAAATATGCCTATGAGGCGGTTGAAACCGGTGGCAGTATGCCAACGGTGTTAAATGCGGCAAATGAGTTGGCTGTGGCTAAGTTTCTGAATAAAAAAATCAATTTTTTGGAAATCTATGATATGATAAGAGTATGTATGGACCTTCATCAGGTCATTGAAAATCCTACCGTGGAGGAGATTTTAGAGACGGAGCGGTGGGTTTATGAGACGATTGAAAGCAGGTGGACATCATGAATACAATAATTAATGTGATTATAGCCTTGATTGTGTTTAGCGCAATTATTTTCTTCCATGAACTGGGGCATTTTCTGCTGGCTAAGAAGAATGGAATTTATGTCAATGAATTTGCTGTGGGAATGGGGCCAACCCTCGTGTCCTATACCCGTAAGGAAACCAAGTATTCGATTAAGCTGATTCCGATGGGCGGATATTGTATGATGCTTGGCGAGGACGAGGATGTGCAGGATGAACATTCCTTCAGTACCAAGCCGGTCTGGGCCAGAATTTCCGTAGTTATTGCCGGTCCGCTGTTTAATTTTATTCTGGCGTTTTTGTTAAGCATTGTGCTGATTTCCTTTGTAGGCTACGACTCTCCGCAGATTAGTGATTTTTCTGAAAAGAGCGCGGCGAAAGAGGCTGGGCTGCAGATTGGAGATGTTATTACCAGTTATAACGGCCACAGGATATATAATTATCGGGAAATTCTTGTATATAACCAGTTTAACCAGTCAGGAGGAGAGGTTACCCTGACCGTCTCAAGAGATGGAAAAGAACAGGAGTACCGTTTTCAGCCTACGAAGACAGAAAGCGGTTATGTGATGGGAATCTATTCGGGCGCAAGGCAGAAGGGGAATTTCTTTACCGTCATCAAATACAGTGCCTTGGAACTTCGCTATTACATTAAGACTACCTTTTTGAGCCTGCAATATCTGGTGACGGGACGGCTGGGACTTAACAATCTGTCCGGGCCTGTCGGCATTGTATCGATGATGAGCGACACTATCGACGAGGCCAAGGAAAGCGCAGAGGGCAATACCTCCCTTGCCATTATCAATGTGGTGCTGAATATGGTGAATTTCTGCATTTTGTTAAGCGCGAATCTGGGAGTAATGAATCTGCTGCCCCTTCCGGCTTTAGACGGGGGAAGGACGCTGATGCTTTTGGTGGAGGCGTTTTTCAAAAAGAAAATGTCTGCCGACAAGGAGGCGTTAGTCAACACCATTGGTTTTATGCTGCTTTTGGGATTAATGGTGATTGTAATGTTTCAGGATATCTTTAAGATTATCAAGTAGGGAACGTTTGCGGTAAATGCTATGGAGGAGGTACGCGATATGCGGGAGAGAACAAGGGTAGTTTCCATTGGAGACAGAGTAATCGGGGGCGGAAATCCCATTTTAATACAGTCTATGACCAATACAAAGACAGAGGATGTAAAGGCCACGGTGGAGCAGATTTTAAAGCTGGAAAAGGCCGGCTGCGATATCGTGCGCTCCACTGCCAATAATGAGGATGCCGCCAGGGCGTTTGCCAAGATTAAGAAGCAGATTCACATTCCGATTGTGGCGGATATCCATTTTGACTACCGTCTGGCAATTATGGCGATGGAGAACGGGGCGGACAAGATTCGCATTAACCCCGGCAATATCGGGGGACCGGATAAGATTCGTGAGGTGGTCGAGGCAGCGAAGACATACGGGGTTCCTATCCGGGTGGGCGTGAACAGCGGTTCCTTGGAAAAGGAGCTGGTAGAGAAATATAAGGGCGTTACCGCCGAGGGAATTGTGGAAAGCGCATTGGATAAAGTACATATGTTAGAGGAGCAGGGATTTGAGGATATTGTAATCAGCATTAAGTCCTCCGATGTCTTAATGTGTGTAAAGGCCCATGAACTGATTGCACAAAAGACCAGTTACCCGCTGCATGTGGGGATTACGGAGGCGGGAACCTTAATGCGGGGCAACATCAAATCGGCAATCGGCCTTGGACTGATTCTTCACCAGGGAATTGGCGATACCATACGGGTGTCTTTAACCGGCGATCCGGTCAACGAGGTCGTGTCGGCTAAATTAATTTTAAAGACCTTAGGACTTAGGAAAGGCGGTATCGAGGTGGTTTCCTGCCCGACCTGCGGACGGACCTCCATTGATTTAATCGGTCTGGCAAACCAGGTGGAAAACCTTGCGGCGGATTATGAGAATCTTGATATTAAGATTGCCGTTATGGGCTGTGTGGTAAACGGACCGGGAGAGGCAAAGGAGGCGGACCTTGGAATTGCCGGGGGCAAGGGAGAGGGCCTGCTGATAAAAAAGGGTGAGATTATACGAAAGGTTCCGGAAAATGAGCTTTTAAGCGCGTTGGAGACGGAATTACAGAATTGGGGATAAACGGGAGCATAGATTATGGTAGATAGAGCAGAAAAGAAAAAATTTTTTGATGTCTTTCCGGGATTTACTTGTCCGGCTGGTTTAGAAGACCTGTTTGAGCAGGTTTTTATTACTGCGGCAACTTTAAAGAAATCAGAAAAGAAACTTAAATTTACCATTGAGAGCAGAAATATCATTGAGAAAAAAGATATATATGCGGCAGAAGAAGCCTTAGGGCAGTTTGTCTCCCAGGGCAGGATGCGGGTAAAGCTGGTAGAACATTATTATTTGTCGGAACAGTATGACATCGAAAAGCTGACGGATTTGTATAAGGACAGCCTGCTTTTGGAATTGCAGCAGGAATCCTCCGTGCTTTACCGGCTGGTTAAAAATGCAGATTGGTACATAAACGGCAATATAATCACTTTGACATTAGACGATAATTTTCTTGCCAAAAACCGTTCTGAGGACATTAAAAACTATTTGGAGAGCCTTTACCTGGAACGCTTTGGATATGAGATTCAGGTCGGTTTTGATTATACCGAAGAACAGAAGGAGTCTATCCGGCGCGCCAATGAGCATAAGCTGAATTTAGAAGTACACAGGATAATGGAGCAGGTGGGGGCCGGACAGGAAAAACAGGACGGCGCTGTTAAAGAGGAAGAGGGCGGCGACGGAAAGGCGCAGCAAAAGGGAAAATCGAAGGAGGCAGGAAAAGCAGCCCCGAAGCAGGAACAAAAGGCGAAGGAGGGCGGCAGCCGTTCCGGAGGATATTCCGCATATGCAAAGAACCGCATATCTGATCCAGAGGTTATCTATGGCAGAAATGTAGAGGGTGAGGAGATGGTTATCTCTGAGATTACCGAGGGAGTCGGAGATGTTGTAGTGAGGGGACAGATTTTCGAGTTAGAGGAGAGAGAGCTTCGGAATGGAAAGCTGCTGATTACCTTTTCCGTTACCGATTTCACGGACTCGATTGGCGGAAAAATATTTGTTTCTAAAGAGGACTGGGATATCTTAAAGGCGGATTTTAAGGCGCAGCAGTTTTACCGGATTAAGGGCGTTCCCGTCTATGACACTTACGCTAAGGAGATTACCTTAAACAATATCGGCGGAATCAAGCCGATACCGGATTACAGGGAAAAACGCATGGACAACTCCCTGGAAAAGCGGGTGGAACTGCATATGCATACAGTCTATAGCGATAATGACAGCGTAGTGGATGTAGGAAAGATTATCGCCCGGGCAAAAGAGTGGGGGCATCCGGCCATTGCCATTACGGATCATGGCGTGGCACAGGCATTTCCTGTGGCAAACCACTGCATAAAAAAGGACGATCCCTTTAAGATTATCTACGGCGTGGAAGGCTATTTTGTAGATGATTTGAAGGATTTTGTGGTAAGGCCAAAGGGACAGGACTTTGACGGCAGTTTTGTGGTGTTTGACATTGAGACCACGGGGCTGAATCCTAAATTTTGTAAGATTATAGAGATTGGCGCAGTGAAGATTGAAGGAGGAGAGGTGACCGATACCTTTTCCTGCTTTGTAAATCCCGAGATGCCCATTCCCTATCACATTACCAAGCTGACCTCCATTACGGACGATATGGTTTTAGAGGCGGATTCCATTGAGACTGTGCTGCCGGCCTTTTTAGCGTTTGTGGGGGACAGCGTGCTGGTTGCCCACAATGCGGGCTTTGACACAGGATTTATCCGTAAATTTGCCAATGACTTGGGAAGAAAGCTGGAAAATACGATTTTAGACACCATGACGTTGGCCCATGTGTTATGTCCGGAGCTTGGAAAATACACATTGGACCGGGTGTGCAAATATTTAAAGATTAAACTGGAAAATCATCACCGGGCCGTAGATGATGCAGCGGCGACGGCAGAGATTTTTAAGCGTTTTATTCCCATGATGCGGGAACAGGGGATTACCAATGTAGATGACCTGAATACTTTTGGGGAGGCTTCGCCGGAGACTATTAAAAAATCCGCCAGATACCATGGCATTATCCTTGCTAAAAATGAGATTGGCAGGGTAAACCTAAACCGGCTGATTTCCGAATCCCATGTTAAATATTTTAACAAGCGTCCGATTATGCCAAAGAGCCTGATTAATAAATACCGGGAGGGGCTGATCTTAGGCTCCGCCTGTGAGGCCGGAGAATTGTTCCGGGCAGTGGCGGAGGATGCTTCGGAGGAGGAGATTGACCGGATTGTGCAGTTTTATGATTATCTGGAAATCCAGCCTATCGGCAACAATGCCTTTATGAAGGGGGAGGACCGGTACCCTGATATCAATACAGACGAGGATTTGCAGGAGTTAAACCGCAGGATTGTCAAGTTAGGGGAGACCTATGGAAAGCCTGTGGCGGCTACCTGTGACGTGCATTTTTTAGATCCGGACGACAGCATTTACCGGGCGGTTTTAATGGCGTCTAAGGGCTTTAAGGATGCGGATAATCAGGCGCCTTTATTTTTCCGTACCACAGAGGAAATGCTGAAAGAATTTGAATATTTAGGAAGCGACAAGGCCCATGAGGTTGTGATTGAAAATACCAATCGGATTGCGGATATGATCGAAAAGATTGAGCCGGTCAGTCCTGATAAATGTCCGCCGGTAATTGAGGATTCGGATAATACCCTGCGGAAAATCTGTTATGATAAAGCCCATGAGATTTACGGACCTAATCTGCCGGAGCAGGTGACTGACCGGTTAGAAAAGGAACTGACATCCATTATCGGCAACGGATATGCGGTTATGTATATCATTGCGCAGAAGCTGGTGTGGGATTCCAATGACCATGGTTATCTGGTGGGCTCCAGGGGCTCCGTTGGTTCTTCCTTTGTGGCTACCATGGCGGGTATTACAGAGGTCAATCCTCTGTCCGCTCATTATATCTGTCCGGAATGTCATTATGTGGATTTTGATTCGGAGCTGGTAAAGAGCTATTCCGGAAGCTCCGGCTGCGATATGCCGGACCGGGTTTGTCCGAAATGTGGCGCGCCGCTTAAGAAGGAGGGGCATGACATTCCTTTTGAGACATTCTTAGGATTTTATGGGGATAAGGAGCCAGATATTGATTTGAATTTTTCCGGAGAGTATCAGGCCAACGCCCATGCCTATACCCGGACCTTGTTCGGCGCCGACCACGTGTTCAAGGCCGGCACGGTGGGCACCA
>CANREG010000077.1 GCA_947629565.1 uncultured Lachnospiraceae bacterium | reverse complement strand
AATCATCACCTGCGTATCAGCAGGCAGACCAAGAGCGAAAAGTGGCTGATGCCGCATATCCGTCCGGGATGCCGTGTAGATTATGGTGTGGGGCGTATCCTTTTCGCCGGGGAGATTGCCGGATTTCTGAACCCTATGGGAGAAGGGATATCTGCCGGAATGGAAAGCGGGTACTGTGCCGCCTGTGCAATCATGGAACATTTTGATAACCCGTCAATGGCTTGTGAGGCTTATCGGCAAAGCACGGAAAATCTGAAATCCTATATGCAGCGCCAGTGGAGCCTTGTGGGAGGAATGGCTGGCACGTTCAGGGAGATGGAGCTGTAATGGCTCCTTTTTCCCATGTTATCATTATGAATCAGTTTCAGTCCACTCATTTATCCTCTTGTGATACAGGAATAACTCCGCAGGGGTTTTGGATGTAGCCGCCGAAAATAGTAAGCGCGTGAAAATATATCTGCCTTTGTATCCTTTGCTTATATGCTATATATTTTGTGGGTTTTATAAAGATTTGAAAGAAATGAGCGATACCGCAGTACCGCCCACCAGATTTCTAATATGGGATTTTTATAATGACCTGTGCGCCATTTGTCTTGTCAGAATTTTTCAATATGAGCTGCCCGTTATGCTGTTTGATAATACTGCTTGTAATATAAAGCCCCATGCCAAAATGTAAATTAGAGGTCCGGCTTTTGTTCTCCATGAAAAACTGCTCTTGTGCATGATGCAGGGCTTCCGGCGTAAAGCCACTTCCCTCGTCAGTTATGGAGATTTCCAGAAAATCATTTGCCTTTCGCACATCTACATAAACTGTCCCTTTAGGCGGGGAGTAATCCAATGCATTGCCTATTATATTCATAATAGCCCGTTCCAGTAATAATTTATCCACGTTGGAAGTGCCTAAGCCTGCCTCGGTTTCCATGCATAGGCAGATTCCTTTTGTATGGCACAATGAGCCTGCCTGCGCTTCAATCTGTCCCATATAATCAACGATATCAATTTTTTCCAAATGGAGCTGGTACCCGGCTGCTGTCCGGGATATATCAATCAGCGTCTTAATGTAAAAACCTATCTGCTCGGAACTTTCTGTAATATACCCCGCATATAGCCGCTGTTCATCGTCAAGTTCCGTTTCGCTTATTAAGTCGATATTTCCCTGAATAACAGTCAAAGGTGTTTTCAAATCATGGGCAAGCGCCGCAATCTGCTCCCTTTGTAGTTGTTCCGCGTTCCATTGCTTCTCTAAAGACGATTTCAGATTGTCTTTCATATCAGAAAAAGAACGCAGCACATCTTCAAATTCTTTGATTTTTGAATGCCCTACTTCAAAATCAAGATTTTGCTGTGCAACCTGTCTGGTTGCTTCAAAAAGCGGGGAGAGCTGCACCCGCACATTCTTTGCAAACTTCGCTGTTAATATCACACAAACCGCAATGCAGTTTATCCCTATGAGGACATACAGCAGAATTTCCGGTGAGGGGAAATGCTCATAAAACCATTCATCCGTAAACTGTGAGCCAATGTAATATTGAAGCACCACATATTCGTTTTCGCGGGTAACAAGTAAATACTGCTTGTTAAGGTTTTCGTTTATCTTTCCGGATATAGCATAATCCATAGCCCGGTCTAAATCGTCACCCTCTAAGGACGTTCCTATCATTTGATAGTTCTTATCCAGCACTAAATACCTGCACCCCATAGGAAGCTGCACATCTGCCAAATCCGGCGTTGCGGCAATAACAGGAACAAGATTTTTTGTGTTCTGTTCTGAATAATCCGCATAAGTAATAAAGCCCGTACTGGTCCCAACAAAAATAAGGCTGAATGGAACAGCCACCGAACCTGCCAGCCCGGTCAGCAGCATACATAAAAATTTCCAGAAAGACGCTTTCAGTGATGTTGTTTTCTTTATTCCCATTTGTACCCAATCCCCCAGACTGTCGCTATCGGCTGGATGTCCAGTTTGTTCAATTTTGCCCGGATATTTTTGATATGGGTGGAAATAGTGGAATTATCACTGTCGCCTTCCAGACTGAAAACAGCTTCGTAAATCTGCTCTTTTGAAAATACCTGCCCTTTGTTTCTTGCAAGGTATTCACAAATCAGATATTCGCTTTTCGTTAAAGCGACGGGTGTATTGTCTACCCGCAGCTCCTTTGCAGACAAATCAATTTTTATCCGGTCAAAGGCAAGGGCGCTATGCCGTTCCCGGTGTTCGCGGCGTAAATGTGCATTTACCCTTGCCCGTAACTCTGCAATGCGGAAAGGTTTTGTCAGATAGTCGTCTGCACCCAGGCCAAGCCCGAATGTAATATCATTTTCCATTGTCTTAGCGGTCAGAAAGAGAATGGGACAGTCCACCAGGGAACGGATTTTATCGCAATAAGAAAATCCGTCTATATCCGGCATCATGATATCCAATATGATCAGGTCGTATCTGTTCAGTTTATCAAGAGGGACCTGTGTGGCGGACGTATAGGCGGTAACGGAATGCCCGTCCTTTTGCAGCCCGTTTTTCACAAGTTCTAAAATAGGCCGTTCATCATCAACCATAAGGATTGTTGCCATATTGCTGCCTCCTTTCGCTGCCCTTTTAGTATAGCATAATTTGCAAGGGCGGCAAAGCGGTCATTGCCGCTTTGCGATATAGTAGCGGTTGTTTATCTTGACTGCAACCGCTTCGGTTTTATTGGTGCCGTAAATCTCGTAAACATTTGTGTAAAACCATTGTTCCCGCCCCTGCCCGGCATTGTCCCCGTACCAGTCAATATTGTTCAAATCTTCTTTTGACAGGGGAAGTTTCGTTTCCGTATCGAATGTGACGCTTTCCGCAAGAATATCAATGTAATTTCCCAATTCATCATTTGATACGGTATCAGATGTTACTTGATAAATCGTCCCGTCACAAAGAAGCTGTGTCGCATTTTCGGGGTTGATCTCAAACTTGCCGCCTGTAGATTGCCCTGCGCCCTTAAAGTTAAAGACGGTATGCGTGTCCTTGATATTTTGATTTATAACAGCTTTGTGATACCCTCCATTTACATCTACAATCAGATAATCGTCGGCGTTGGGGGCTGCATAAACATTCAGGAACGGGATTATATAAGCGGCTTCCGGGGCTTTATCCGCTAAATCTGCCAATGTCTGAAAGGTCGCGGATTCCATGTTCTCTTGAAGTAATACTTTTCCTGCTTCGTCCACGGCGGCAAGCTGCCGGATATACCCAACCCATTCCCCAAGCCCGCCGTTAGAAACAGTGTCCTCTAAAATCGTATAGTTGTTCCCCTTATAGGAAAATTGCGTCACGTTCTCCATAGTTAGATAGCATTGCTCTTTGTTGCTGGAATATTCCTCGATTTTATCCTGCAAAGAACAGCCTGCAAGAGAAAAGCATACAGCAGCAGTAAACATCAGCGCCATCATAATTTTTCTGTTCTTATTCATAATTTTTCCTCCCTTCCCAATGAGAGAACCATAATAAAACCAGCAGTAAGCCGCCTATCGTCAATACAGCAACCCATACCCATTCTATCCTATGGATGAGAAGTTGATTGTTCAAACTGTCCCGCACCCAGTTCATAGACCATGCAAAGGGGATATACTTCGCTATATGTTTCAGCTCGATATTGCTGTACAGAATACATTGCAGGCTTTCAAATACACCCCAAAACAGGGATAACCCTAAACCGAATTTGAAACTGAGGAATAGATGTAAGATGTAAATTATCAAATTGCAAAATGCTATTCCTGCAACTGCCTTGACCAGTGTCACGATCTGCACTGAACCAGCTATTCCGAAAAGCTGTGTTCCAAGTACAAACAGCAGAAACAGAAAAGATAATGCAATTACCCCCGCGTCATAAAGATAAGCTAATTTTGCAAGCAGAATCTTGTGCCGGTTCGGTACGGCAAGTAATGTTTGGAAGTGTGAAGCCTTTTCTTCTAATGTGACATTCAAACTGACAACCACACTTATCAACAGCGGAAAAACCGTTGCCGTAAGCTCTAATATCATTTTGAGCTTTTTATAATCTGTTGTGTTGCCATACAGGAGATAGTAAATAACAAATAGCACTGCCCCCATGACAGGCAGGCATAAGTGAATCGCCCGGAAGGGGGTATGTTTCATTTTTATCTGCTCAGAACGGACCGTATAGGCCAAGCGCATTTTGTCTACCTCCTTTTTGAAAAATCCTTTGCGTCCACGAAAGATAAAATAGCAAACAGCAGCATTGACAGCGTAATGGAAATTAGAATAGTTACAGAAAAGCAGGAATTTCCTGCAAAAGTTCCATTCAATTCAATTCCCATAAGTGGCTCTGCTAATTTTGCAGCATAGCAATATGGTACTAACCACCAAAATGCCGTATTCCCTAGTACAATAGGAAGGAAAATCCCAAGCATTGTATTTAGGACGACTGGTAAAAATAGTCCTGCCTTGCGTGCAAGATACAGACACAACGGGATTTGCCAAACAGAAGAAAGGATAATTCCAATGCTGCCGGCGATACTCTGCAAAACAGAATATACCGCTGTTGCCGGAGAAATAATGTTGCTGATAGAAATAAGAATTGCTAAGAATACGGCTGCAACAAGCATCTTTTCTATTAGAATGATGCCTTTTACGGCTTCAAATTTTGAAAGGTTCACAGGCATAGAAAATACAGAGTAGTATTTCCCGGCGTTTTCCTCCTTCCTGTGTGACAGGGAACATAAAATTGCGATTGCACCCGGAAGCAAAAACGCATACCACCAGTAAAAAGCGGTATATTGAAAACCAATAAAGCCGCCGACAATCCACGCAAAGATAGCTGTGGTTAGCGGGATGATGAAAAGCAGTTTGTTTGATATTGTCCTCTTGAATTTCAAATGTTCTGATTTCAAATAGTCCATGCTTTAACCCTCCCTGTGACTGCTTTTTACAACATCCATAAAAAGCCGTTCCAGATTTTCATTTGCGTTGAGTTCTCCCTCATAGCCCAAGACACCACCCGCAATAATTCCGATATGGCTGGCTGTCTGCTGCACTTCGGAAAGAATGTGGCTGGATAAGATAACGGTGATACCCTTTACCGGAAAGGAGAGGATAAGCTCTCTAAGTTCTTCGATTCCAACCGGGTCAAGCCCGTTTGTTGGTTCGTCAAGAATGAGCAGCTTCGGATTGTTTAGCAGCGCAATTGCAATTCCAAGCCGCTGCTTCATTCCAAGGGAAAACTGTCCGGCTCTTTTTCTGCCTGTTTCTGTAAGACGGACGATTTCTAGTACCTCATCAATCCTCTTGTCCGACAGCCCTAATATGGCCGTCCTGACTTTCAAATTTTCATAGGCAGTCAAATTCCCATAAAGCGGCGGCATTTCAATCAATGCCCCGATATGGTTCAAGTCGCCACGCTTCCATGCGTGGCCGTCAAATTCAATGCTTCCGGAGGTCGGTTTCAAAATGCCTGTAATCATTTTGAGAGTCGTGGATTTTCCAGCTCCATTCGGTCCCAACAGCCCGTAAACAGAATTTTTTTCAACGTTCAGCGATATGTTATTTACGGCAGTCTGTCCGCTGAAAGATTTACAGAGGTTTGTCGTTTTCAAAATCATACTCATATTTTGTTCTGTCCTTTCTTTTCGTTATGAGAAAAGGATAACTGTCATTTTTGAAGATTTCATAAAGAAAATGAAATTTCCTCGGTTACTGATAAAAAAATATGAAAATACCGCCGCTATGGGAAAATCACCCCACAGCGGCGGTCTGCCATTCTTCCTACAACGCAATCTTCCCGCCATCCTTCTTCCGGCAAGAGCAGCCGGGATACACACCGGATTTATTTGCAATCCTACCAATGAAATCTTTTAGTGGAAAACCGGGGAGGTTAGAGGTAATAAGATGGATAACCTGCAAAAGGAACCAGTTCCATGTTATTTCTCATATGGATTCTGCCAGTCGGGGCAGAGGTATGTCTCACTCCATGCCATCATCGTCTGCAAAACAGGGATGAAACTCTCCCCAAACCCGGTAAGTGAATATTCCACCTTCGGCGGGATTTCCTTGTAAATCTCCCGGTGGAGAAACCCATCGCTTTCCAGTTCCCGGAGCTGCTTTGTAAGCGTAGACTGTGTGATACCGTCAAGACGGCGCATCAGTTCCCCGAACCGCTGGACTTTGTAAAAGGACACATACCATAAGATCAGTATCTTCCATTTGCCGCCGATTACGGACTGGAGCCTGCTCATGGGGACGCAGCGGGCAATTACATCTTTATCGTTGAATTTATTTTCAGCCATTTCATTCCACCTCTTTCCCCACCAGTATATTCCGGCAGCGGGGGAAAATCAAGATACGGTTATTTTTGATAGATAGTATGAAAAAGGATACTACTACCAAAAAAAGACAGTACTTGATTCTATGGAGCTTTAGAGGTAACTTAGTGCAAAAGAGGAAAGACACGAGGAGGAATGAATGATGCACTACACAGGAACCATATGGAGGCCGCCTTATGAGGCGTCTTCCCTGCTTTTGGAAGTTACCGCAGGCTGTACGCATCACAGATGTAAATTCTGTACGCTTTATGCAGACCTGCCCTTCCAGTTCAGGATGTCACCAATGGAGGATATAGAGGCGGACTTGAAAGAGGCACAGAAGATGTACCATCGATTTATGGGGAGAAAGGTAACCCGGACTTTCCTGACCGGGGCGAACCCTTTTGTGCTGAAATATGACAGGCTGGTGGAGATCGCGGGACTGGTACACAAATATTTTCCGGGAATGGAGACCATCGGCAGCTTTGCAAGGGTGACCGATGTTACCCTGAAAACGGACGAGGAGCTTGCCGCCCTGCACGGGGCCGGTTATGACGGGCTGACAATCGGCATCGAAACAGCGGATGACGAGGCTTTGCGGTTCATGGATAAAGGGTATCTTGCGGCTGATATTCTGGAGCAGTGCGGCAGGCTGGATAAGGCGGGAATCCGTTACAGCTTTTTCTATCTGACGGGCATATCCGGCGCGGGGCGCGGGGAGGACGGGGCGAGAGCCACCGCCGTCGTATGCAATAAGCTCCATCCGACTCTGATTGGTGCAAATATGCTGACCATCTACCCGGATTCAAGGCTGTATGGGGAAATCCGGCATGGGAATTGGAAAGAGGAAAGCGAGACAGAGAAGTACAGGGAAGTCCGGGCATTGGTGGAAGGACTGGAAATCCCCACGGAATTTGCCGCTTTGGGTGCTTCCAATGCGTTCCAGATGCACGGCGTTTTGCCGCAAGATAAGGAGAAACTGCTGGCTTTCCTTGATGACGTGATAAAGAATGTGGGTGAGGACGAACTGCGGCGTTACCGTGAGAGCGTCCGCCATCTGTAGGAGGTGATTTGAGTTGCATTTTACGGGAAGGACGTGGAGGCCGCCCTATGAGGCACATTCCGTCATCATACAGGCAACTTCCGGCTGTACTTACGGGAAATGCCGTTTCTGCAGCCTTTACAAAGACGAGTGTTTCCGTATGTCCCCGATAGAGGAATTCGAGGAAGACCTGGCGGAGATCAAAAGTTATCAGCCCTATGCGCGGCGCATCTTCTGGACGGGGGCGAACCCGTTCGCCATGAGCTATGAGAATTTGAAACTCCGTGCGCTCACGGTGAGGGATTACCTAATAAAATGCCAGACGATGGCCATGTTTGCAAGCATCCGGGATATCAGGGACAAAGAAGTGTGGCAGCTTAGGAAACTCCGGGCAATGGGGATAAACGGGCTGACCATCGGGACGGAGAGTGGTGACGATGGCACGCTTGCACTGGCGGGCAAAGGGTACACGGCGGCTGACATACTGGAGCAGTGCCGGAAGCTGGACGAGGCGGGGATAGAATATTATTTCGTCTACATGACCGGCCTTGCGGGGAAGGGCAGGGGATACTGGAATGCGGTGAACAGTGCAAAGCTGTTCAGCCAGCTCAATCCATATTTTATTTCCGTGGATTCCCTCACGCTGTTCCCGGATACGGAGCTGTACCGCATGGGGCAGGAGGGCAGGTTTGTTCCTGCCGGGGAGAAGGAACGCCTGCGGGAGCTGCAGGTATTTATCCAGAACCTGCAGATAAGGACGCACCTGTTTGCCAATTCCAGTTCAAATTTTTACCCGGTCACAGCCTATCTGCCGAAGGAGAGGGATTCCGTGGTCAGTGAGCTGCAGCACATCATGGACACGGTAAGCGAGGAGGAAATGGCGGAATACCGCAGAAACCTGAAATCTTTAGGATAACTGAATTTACAAAAGCTAACCGCCACATATGAAAAAAACATATGAGGAGGCTTGCTGTCAGCACATTATCCTATGGAAACTCCTTCTTACGCAGGGATGTTTTTAAGGCTTGTATTGTATTTGTGATTATCATTAGTTCATGGCTGGAACAGTCTTCTAAGAGATTGCAGATTTCAGCCTTGTAAGTCAGTTCTGCATTATCCAGTTCGTCACATAAAAGCTGGTCAGCGGAGCAGGATAAAGCATTTAGGATAGCGATAAACACCTTTAAGCTGGGAATGCAGTTGTCCGTTTCGATATGGGAAATATGTGTTGTGCCAACATCGCATAATTCTGCCAGCTTTTCCTGGGACAGATTGCGGGCTATTCTATGTTTCCTGATTTTACTGCCAATTGTTTTATAATCTATCATTGATATCACCCCTATTGCATTGTAGGTGCAAACCGACAAGGCAATAATGACTTAAAAGTGCATATGGATTAAATAATGCAGAATTCTATAAAAAATTTTTGTAAAGATGACGATAAAATATATAAAACCATGAACAGGATTTCAAATTTTTATATCAAGGAGGATGACATTATGTCAAAAATCACAGATTACGGCCTTTTAGTTCAGCAAATGTTTGGAACAAAAAGCACAAAAGGTACAAGTATCATAGGCAGCTTTCAGTTGTCACAGTTGAACAGCGGTTCCATACAAGCGCAGTTGAAGGCGGCTGGCATTGACACGAACAGCAAGCAATATAAGGCGGCAATAAAAGAAATGATGCAGAATGGAAATGGTGCAATGTACACAAATATCCAGTGCATTAAGAATTCTATGAAATGTTACGATAAAGACGGCGATTATATTAACCCCAGAAACGGACTTGCCGGACTTGTGGTGACAGATGAAAATGCAGGCCGCCAAAAGCGTATCATTTCCATCCCGGAGAGTAGCAAAGATGAGATGTTTGAGCAGACGAAAAAGGAATTTTTGCAGGAAAATGGTGTTGCAAATGGAGATACGACAAGGCGCACGGACGTATATGACAATCTGTACAGAAAGACGAAGAAGGATGACCGGTTAGCAGCAGGGTATACGATGCAGCAGTATGAACGGGCATACAGAAATGCATTTTATGCTGCGGCAAGGAAAGCTGATCCTAAGTGGGAAATCGGAAAGCCAATCCCGTCTGGGGCATTGGACGGCATCACGAGGGAATCCGTGGAAGCGAACTTGAAGAAATCAGGCAGTTCATTGGATATACAGATATAATCTTTACACCTTATTCCGCAGAGGCGCATAAAACTTTGCCTCTGCGGGCTGCAGGGGGCAGGGGCGGTTCTGACCGGCAGAGGGGCCGCCGCTAAGTTTTTATCAAGGAGGATAACGCTATGTCAAAAATAACAGATTATAGCTTTTTATTTCAGAGTATGCTTGGAGGAAACGGCATCGTGCTGGATTCTGGTGGAGGGATGCACGGTGTCGGCCTTATGAACGTAAAGGCAGTGGTGGATAAATACGGCGGCGATTTTGCCATTTCCTGTGATGAAGAAAAGTTCCAGGCGGTGGTGATGTTATAAACTTTATAGTCATTTCGTGCAAAAAATAGTCACTTGGTGCAATCTGAGTTGGAAAACAGGATGCATCTGCCGAAGATTTTTATGAAGCGGCATATTTTATATGCAGACCAAGGTTGGCAAAAACAAGGAGGTGTTGATATTGATTATTGCCGGAACTATAAGAAACAGTGTGAGCCTTGCGTCATTAGAAAGCAAATGGCAGCAAAAGAAGCAGGACATGAGTAAAGGCAGTAAGGAAAATCTGACGGCAGAGGAACGTGAACTGCAAAGATTACAAGAACAGGCGGACAGCATACGGGAAGGCAAGAAATCTACCGATATTGATACGAAACTTCAAGCGGGTGGGGAGCTTACGGCAGAGGAAATTGAGTATTTAAAGAAAA
>CANREG010000076.1 GCA_947629565.1 uncultured Lachnospiraceae bacterium | reverse complement strand
GGGGCTGCAAATGTTTCCCAGCCACCCCTTCCCGGTGCGAGTTCTTCGTAAGCACGTGCAATCTAATATGCAGGAGGCCCCGGCAGCAGGATTTCTTAAAACCGATGGCAGTGCGGGAAAATGGGAAAGGATTATCCTGCGGCGGTTTTACAAATATAATTGGCGGATAAGAGAAGGCGGGTCTCCGGAAATATGTCCAAAATATAGGAGTGGCGAAGTTTATTCCTGGAGCATAAGTTCAATGTCGGTTGCAATCTGGGCTTTTAATTCGTTCAGGTCTGAAAATTTTTCTTCCGGACGGATATAGAATAAAAGCTCTGTCTGAATCCACTTTCCGTACAGGTTGCCATGATAGCCTAAAATATGGGTTTCCAGCCCGGTCTGATGTTTTCCCTCCACAGTGGGTTTCTGTCCTAGATTACTGATTGCCTTGTAATAATTTCCGTCAATCATAACCCGGCTTGCATAGACGCCGAACGAAGGCACTAACTTCTGCTCCGGTATGCTCTGATTAATTGTAGGATACCCTATGGTATGTCCCAAATGGTTGCCATGGATTACCTCACTGTATACAAAATAAGGATTTCCCAGCATTTCATTGGCAACATGGAAATGGGATTCGAGCATGTCCCGTATCACCGTTGAACTGACTACTTTGCCATGCAGTGTCCTCTTTGTCAGGGCATTTACCTCAAAATGGTGCTCCGCCCCTAAAAGCCGTAAAAGGCCGACATTACCGCTTCTTCCCCGTCCAAAGTGAAAATCTTCCCCCACATAGACGGAACGGACGCCCAATTGCTTTACCAGACATTCCTCCACAAAAACCTCCGGCGGGCAGGCGGCAAACTCCTTGGTAAACGGATATTCCAGCAAAATATCGATTCCAAGCCTTGCAAAATAATAGGCCTTTTCCTCCGGGGTATAAATTACCCTGTGGACGCCGCCGGTAATCACATCCGTAGGGAGCTGTCCAAAGGTAAAGACTAACGTCTTTCTTCCTCTCCGCCGCTCTGTCAAAAGATTTTCAATCAACATCTGATGTCCCAAATGGATACCGTCAAATTTTCCCAATGCTATTGCGGTTCCCACCGTATGAAATTGTTCTGCCTCATCATTTCGTAAATAAATCATACTGTCTTCCCCTTATATAAACATCTTATCTGCCTTCCAGGCATGTAATTCCTGCTCGTACCGGTAAATTGCCATAAAACAGCCCTTATCGTCATAGACAAGGCACCGGGTAACGCCGTTAAGCTCCCTGTTATTATCGGCAAAATCCTTTGCTTTCAATATATTGCCATTGCGTAGTTTTTTATTTCCCTCTTCTGTTACCCGCACCTTAGGCATAGCCGGAAATAAGGAATCAATGGAAAGAATATGTTCCCCAAGCGTGCCCTCCGCCGCCTTACGCTCAATTTCCCCTAAGGTAAGCGCCTCTGATGCCAAAAAGGATTTCCCTGTTTCCGGGCAGGATACGCTGTCCCGAATCAGCTTTTCCATTACCCCGCCGCATCCTAACCGCTTTCCTATATCCCTGCAAAGGCTTCGGATATACGTCCCCTTCCCGCAGCGTACCCTGAAGGTAACTCTGGGAAGTTCTATGGAAAGTATTTCCATCTCATGAATCACTACTTTTCTCGGCGTTCTCTCAATTTCTATTCCCTGCCTTGCGAGTTCGTAAAGTTTTTTTCCATTCACCTTAATCGCTGAATACATGGGCGGGATCTGCTCATATTCCCCGACAAAGGATAAAACAGTCTCCTCAACCTGTTGTTCGGTTGCCATTACCTCTTGGGTTTCCAATACCTTACCGGAAATATCCTCTGTATCCGTTGTCTGCCCTAACAACAAGACCGCTTCATAGCTTTTATCCTTATCGGTCAGCATCTCGCACAATTTGGTTGCCTTTCCGAGACATACCACCAGCACGCCTTCCGCATCCGGATCTAAAGTTCCGGTATGTCCTATTTTTTTCTGTTTCAAAATTCCCCGCAGCTTTGCCACCACATCAAAGGAGGTAAAGCCCGGCTCCTTATATACATTGATTACACCGTCATACATGCCGGCTCTCCGTTTTCCTTTATATTTTGTATCTGCTGCACCAGCTAAACTGCCGCTTTCAGCTGCACCCGCTAAATTGCCGCCTTCAGTTGTTGTTCCATCATGCCGGTTATCTTTTCTATAATGCTCTGCTTATCCCCGGACACCTCACAGCCGGCAGCCCGGATATGCCCGCCGCCCCCTAAGGTACAGGCAATCTTACTCACATCCACAATCTCATTTGAGCGCATGGAACATTTAAAGGTGCCCTGATTGGGATACTCATACATCCAGAGGGCGCACTCTACCCCGTCCGTAATCCGCAGGGCGTCTACAACCCCGTCCGTATCCAGATTGGTAGCTTCATGTTCATCAAATACATCTTTTGTCAGACAGGAGACAATAATCTTTCCATCTGCGCAAAGATATGCCACATCTAAGGCTTTTGCCAGCATTTTGTTCTGTTTAAAGGTCTTCCGGTAAAAAGTTCCGTCAATAACCAGAGTGCTTCTGGCTCCCTTTTCTATCAGGACGCCGGCAATTTCCATAGTCTGTCTGGTTGTATTATTGAATTTAAATACTCCCGTATCATGAACAATTCCAAGATAGAGACATTCCGCGCATTCCATACCTATTTTATCTTCTTCAAACAGGGTAAATAATGCCTCGGCTGTAGCGCAGCACTCGGTTTTCAGATAACAGAGGTCTCCAAAGCCCTGATTGCTGACATGGTGATCCACACATATCCTCCGATTGGCCGAATGATAGTAGGAGACAAATTCTCCATGGCGGTCTAAATCCCCGCTGTCCAAAGACAGACACAGATCATAGGCAATATCCTGTTTTTCATGCCGGATTTTCTCTGCTCCCCGCAGGAACATAAACTCCTCTTTAAAGGCGTCTAAATAAATATCCACCCGCTTATCCGGGTAATTGTCAAGCACATAGTTATAAACGCCAAGGCAGGAGCCCACGCAGTCGCCGTCCGGCCTTAAATGTCCCAATACCACTATGCTGTTTGCCGCCTCTATCTCTTTTATAAAATCATTCATGGCGTCCCTATTCCTCCGGTTTTTCCGAATCCTTCTGCTTGCTTATGACATCATCAATTTTCTTTGACATATTAATCGCATATTCAATGGACTGGTCCATAATAAAGGTAATCTCCGGCGTATTCCTCAGATTAATGCTGTGTGCTAATTCCCGCCGGATATAGCCTGTGGCGCTCCTTAATCCCTCTAAGGTATCTGTCTGGGCCTTTTCATCTCCCAACACAGAAATATACGCCTTACATTCCTTTAAATCCTGCGTCACCATAACCTGTGTTACCGAGGTCATGGGGTGGATTCTCGGATCTTTTATCTCCCGGCTGATAATCCGGGAAAGCTCCTTTTGTACCTCCCCATTAATGCGCGTGCCTTTAATATTTGTGCGTTTCATGCTATCTGGGTACCTCCACCATTTCATAGGCTTCCAGCAGGTCATCCTCTTTTAAGTCATTGAAATCTTCCAGAACAATACCGCACTCGAAACCATTTTTTACTTCCTTCACATCATCCTTAAACCGCTTTAAGGAGGCCAAAGGCCCGTCATATATCTGCTCCCCGTCTCTTGTAACGCGGACAGAAGAGGAACGCTTAATCAGGCCGTCCAATACAAAGGAGCCTGCAATCGTGCCCACGCCGGAGGCCTTAAATGTCTGGCGTACCACCAAATGACCGGTTATCTGTTCCTCATAAACCGGATCTAACATACCTTTCATTGCTGCCTCGATATCCTCAATGGCATTATAGATAACCTTGTAAAGCCGTAAATCCACTTTCTCCCGCTCTGCCACGCTCTTGGCCTGAACATCCGGACGGACATTAAAGCCGATAATAATCGCATTAGAGGCTGAGGCTAAAATGACATCCGACTCGTTAATGGCGCCGACACCGGCATGGATTACCTTAATCACAACTTCCTCGTTGGAAAGCTTAAGCAGACTCTGCTTCACTGCTTCCACTGAGCCCTGTACATCCGCTTTCACCACCAGATTTAATTCCTTCACATTTCCTGCCTGAATCTGACTAAAGAGATCGTCAAGGGACATCTTTGACTTTGTTTCAGCCAAAAGTTTTTCCTTATCACAGGCAATATAGGTCTCAGCCATGGAACGAGCTTCTTTTTCATTCTTTGTGGCAACGAAAATCTCGCCTGCATCCGGCACGCCGTTTAATCCTAAAATCTCTACGGGCTGGGAAGGACCTGCCTCTTTCACATTCTGTCCCTTATCATTAACCATGGCCCGGACTCTTCCGTAGGAACTTCCCACAGCTATGGTGTCGCCGACCTTTAAGGTTCCCTTTTGTACCAGCATGGTAGCGACTGGTCCACGGCCCTTGTCAAGCTCCGCCTCTATGACAATTCCTCTTGCCTTCCGGTTCGGATTTGCTTTTAACTCCAACACCTCGGCTGTCAGAAGAATCATTTCCAACAGATTGTCGATACCTTCCTTGGTATGGGCAGATACCGGACAAAATACCGTAGAACCGCCCCAGTCCTCGGCAATCAGTTCATACTCCACAAGCTCCTGTTTAACCCGCTCTACATTGGCGCTTTCCTTATCAATCTTATTGACCGCCACTATAATTTCAATGCCGGCAGCCTTGGCATGGTTAATAGCCTCCACCGTCTGAGGCATAACACCGTCATCTGCCGCCACCACTAAGATTGCAATATCCGTAGACTGGGCGCCCCGCATACGCATAGCCGTAAATGCTTCATGGCCCGGCGTATCCAAAAAGGTAATCTGCTGTCCGTTGGCCTCAACGGTATAAGCGCCGATATGCTGGGTAATTCCACCGGCCTCGGCTGAGGTAACGGAGGTCTCCCTGATAGCATCAAGCAAGGAGGTCTTACCATGGTCAACATGCCCCATGACACAGACAACCGGCGGACGCTCCTTCAATAGGGCTTCATCCTCCTCTTCTTCCTTTAACATCTCCTCAATGACATCAACCTTGACCTCTTCCTCTGCGATACAATTATATTCTAAGGCAATCTCCGCTGCCTTTTCAAAATCCAAATCTGTATTGACCGTCACCATCTCTCCGGCTAAGAACAGCTTCTTGATTAGCTGGGAAACCGGCGTCTTAATCTTATCCGCCAATTCCTGTACGGTCAGCGTTTCCGGCAGTTCAATGGTTCGGATTACCGGCTCTTCCGGCTCCTTTGGCTTTTGCTTAACAACCGGTTTTTTCACAGGCTTCGTGCCTTTTACAGTAAAATGCTCATCTTTTCTGCGGTTTTTCTTTCTGCTGTCGCCATCCTCATAAAGAGAATTTTTCTCCCGCTCCTTCCGGTCCTTATCCTTATGCCGGTCCATACGATCCCTGTCAATAGAGGCCCGGTCCATCGGTGCGGAAATAGAAAGTTTTTCCTCGCGCCTGTCATCCCGTCTTCCGCTACGGTTCCCGCCAAAATCACGGCGTTCTCCCTGGGGTCTGCCGTTACGGTCACCTTCTCTGCGGGGACCGCCAAATTCCCGTCTGTCGCCCTGCGGTCTTCTCTCGCCTTCCCTGCGGGGGCCGCCAAATTCCCGTCTGTCGCCTTGTGGTCTTCTCTCGCCTTCGCGACGCATTCCGCCTGCCTGCGGTCTTCTTTCACCTTCCCGGCGCATTCCTCCTGCCTGCGGTCTGCCGTCTTCCCGGCGCACTCCGCCTGCCTGTGGTCTGCCGTCCTCCCGGCGCATTCCGCCCGCCTGTGGTCTGCCGTCCTCACGGCGCACTCCGCCTGCCTGTGGTCTTCTCTCACCTTCCCTGTGCATTCCGCCCGCCTGCGGTCTGCCGTCCTCACGGCGCACTCCGCTTCCTGCCTGCGGTCTTCTCTCGCCTTCCCGGCGTACCGGATTCTGGGAAACGCCTCCTTCCGGACGCCGTGCAGGCTCCGCCTTGGCTGCCGGTCTTACCGGCTCTGCTTTTGCCGCGGAGGTTGCTGCCTCTGTCTTTGCTGCCGGTTTCGCTGTTTCTGCTTTGGCTACGGGTTTTGCCGCTTCTGGCTTTGCCGCCGGTTTCGCCGTTTCTGCCTTTGCTGCGGATTTCACTGCTTCCGGCTTTGCTGCCGGTTTCGCTGTTCCTGCTTTTGCCGCTTCTTCCTTTACTGTCTTTTTACCGGAAAAACGGTCACGTACCTTCTGCGCTTCCTCCTCAGTCACCGAACTCATATGGTTCTTGACTTCCACGCCATTTTTTTTCAATATCTCAATAATCTCTTTGCTGTCTTTTTCCAGACTTTTTGCTAATTCATATATTCTAATCTTCGCCAATTACTGCACCTCCAAGTAATCTATACTATCAATCTGTTTGCTCAGGGCCTTTGCAAAGCCCTCATCCGTTATAGCTAACGACGCCCTTGTCTCTTTGCCGCAGGCATTTCCCAGGGAATCCTTATCCGAATATTCCCTGTACTCTACCTGATAGTAGCTGCACATATTACGGAATTTCTTTTTGGTATTGTCCGATGCGTCTCCTGCGACTAACACAAGACTTGCCTTACCGCTTTTTACTGCCTTTTCCGTGGAAAATTCCCCGGTTGCTGTTTTCCCTGCCTTAGTCGCCAGTCCTAACATGGACAACACTTTATTTTTGTTCAATGTCCATCAACTCCTTACTTAAAGTTTCGTAGATGTCCGGTCCGATGGACATTTTAAAGGAACGCTCCAGACCTTTGGTTTTGACAGCCTTTTCCAGACAATCCCTGTTAAAATGCAGATATGCCCCCCTGCCGTTTTCCTTGCCGGTAGGGTCTAACTTAATCTCATTGTCTTTTGTGCGGATCACCCGCAGCATATCCTTTTTTGCTATCATTTCACCACAGCCAATACATTTACGGAGCGGTGTTTTTTTTGCCATTGTCTATCACATCCTATCTAATCTATGTTCTGCCTATCCTAAAAGCTTATGCAGTCCTTCTGTTCCCTATGCAGAAGCTATTGCCGCTTTTCCCTGCTGTTAATTTCTCCATGCGGTTACTCCTCCGGCTCGCCGTCGTCCTCTGCGTCAGCCTCTCCTTCATAATCGGAATCTTCTCCATAGTCATCCTCATTATTTTCCTCGTCTGCATAGCTTTCACTGTCAGCATACTCTCCATCCTCGTCAGCATAATCTTCGCTGTCAGCATACTCTCCATCCTCGTCGGCATAGCCTTCTTCATCGACATAGCCTTCCTCATCAGCATACTCATCGGAATAGCCTTCTTCGTCGGCATACTCATCAGAGTAGCCTTCCCCGTCTGCATATTCATCAGAATATCCATCCTCGTCGGCATACTCGTCATAATACTCATCTTCGTCATAATACCCGTCAGGATATGCCTCCCTGGCCTGTGACTCGCTCTTGATATCTATTTTATAGCCGGTAAGCCGGGCTGCTAACCTTGCATTTTGTCCTTCCTTACCAATGGCAAGGGATAACTGATAATCCGGAACCACAACCCAGGCTGTCTTTTCCTCCGGATTCACCCGTACAGATACCACCTTGGAGGGGCTTAGGGCATTTTCAATAAAGATTTCCGGATCCTCGCTCCATGTGATAATATCAATCTTCTCTCCGCCTAAATCATCTACAATCGCATTAACGCGGTTTCCGTTCATTCCCACGCAGGCGCCAACCGGATCCACATTCGGATCGTTGGACCATACTGCTATCTTCGAACGGGAACCCGCCTCTCTGGAAATGGATTTGATCTCCACCGTACCGTCGGCAACCTCCGCCACTTCCTTTTCAAATAGCCGTTTTACCAGCTCCGGGTGGGTTCTTGATACGATTACCTTTGGTCCCTTATTGGTCTCCTTCACTCCCACAATATATAATTTAATCCGGTCTGTGGGCTTATAGTGCTCTGACTTAATCTGCTCATTTTCCATCAGAAGGGCGTCCATCCTGTCATCTAAGCTGACGGAAATATTCTTGCCCACATAGCGCTGTACCACACCGGTCACCACATCTTTTTCCTTGCAGTAAAAATGCTCATACAGGGCTTTCTTCTCTTCCTCTTTAATCGTCTGCACAATTACGCTTCTTGCCTGCTGCGCTGCAATACGGCCAAAATTCTGCGGGGTAATCTCAATATTAACGGTATCTCCCTCAGCATATTTGGAATTAATCATTAAAGCATCCTCTAAAGAAATCTCTCCTGCCGGGTCCTCCACCTCTTTGACAACCGTCTTTGAGGCAAACACCTCGATGTCGCCGGTGTCCCGGTTCATATTCACAGAAATATTATCGCTCTTGCCAAAATCCTTTTTACATGCGTCTAACAAAGATTTCTCAATTGCTTCGATAATTACCTCTCTTGATATTCCTTTTTCCTTTTCGATTTGTGCTAATGCAAGCATTAACTCAGACATTTTCTGATTCCTCCTTCATTCTATTAAAAATCAAATGCTAATCTAACGAGCGCTAAGTTGCTGCGCTCAATGACGCTTTCTGTATCATCCTCAAATAAAACCGTAATGGTCTTATCATCAAATTTCTTAAGCTCCGCCTCAAATTCCTTATCCCCTTTATCTGTCAAAGGCCGGAACAGCTTTATCTCCAGCATCTTCCCCAGATTCCGTTGAAAATCCTTATCCTTCTTAAGGGGCCGCAGGAGTCCCGGAGAACTGACTTCCAGTATATAAGGGTCCTTCATCTTCTCGTCATAGGCGTCTAACTTTGGGCTGAGTTCCCGGCTTACCTCCACGCAATCATCAATGGTAATGCCGCCCTCCTTATCCGCATATACCCGCAGATAATAATTAGCGCCTTCCTTCACATACTCCACATCCACCAGTTCAAATCCCCGCCCGGATAAAATGGGCGCAACCAGTTCCTCGCATGTGGCCTCAATCTGTTTCTTAGTCATAAATGACCACCTTTCTCTATTAAGTTGTAGATAACATATAAAGAGAGTGGACCAAACTGCCCACTCTCCTGCTTAAATCAATATGCTACCTTACAAGAATAACACTTCCTTCCAAAAAAAGCAAGTGTTTTTTGCCAAATTATGCCTCGATGATTTCTTTTTTGTTATAGCTTCCACACTTCTTGCAAACTCTGTGAGGAACCATTAACTCTCCGCACTTAGAACATCTTACTAATGTCGGAGCAGTCATCTTCCAGTTAGCTCTTCTCTGATCTCTTCTTCCCTTTGAAGATTTATTCTTTGGACAGATAGACATTATTCACACCTCCTTAAACTGATTGAAGATATCACTAAAAACTGCCATTCTTGGATCTGGAACCCTCTGGTCACAATTACATGTGCTCTCATTCAGATTGGTTCCACACACCTTACAGATTCCTTTGCAGTCCTCCTTGCAGAGAACCTTCATCGGAAGCATGGTATATAACTCATCCAAAACGAGCATGTCTACATCCAGAGTACAGTCTTCAATATAACTTATCAAATCCGGCTGGGTCTCCCCGTCGGAATAAGCCTCTTTGTCAGCTACATTCAATGTCCGTTCTATGTGTAAATCATAATCCCGGACAACCGTTTCCAAACAACGGCCACAGCTTCTGACAACCTCTACAGGAACATCACACACCACAGATACTACATCCTTCTTCTCACGCCTTACAGCCAGTTCAAAAGGAGCCTTACCCTTAACGATTATCTGTTCTCCATAAAAAGTGATTGCCTGTTCTTCCACCTGCGCTTTGACAGTCATCTCTCTGCCCGCAACAGGCGCCGCCTCATATAAGTTGACTTTCATATCCCTATCTCCTCAACTCACACGTCGATTATTATACATACTTTCCCTATCTTTGTCAACAAAATTTTAACAAAATATATCCCTGTAACTTAAGCCCCCTTTCTGCCAGCATCTAGCGGATAAGTTCCGGCTGTCCACCCTTTATCTGTATCTCCGCCGAAGATAATCCCTGTCCTATTTTTCCTGCACTGGTTTCGGTTTTAAGAAATCCTGCTGCCGGCCCGTCCTGCATGTTTGATTGCACGTGCTTTCGAAGAACTCACACCGGGAAGGGGTGACTGGGCAACATCTAAAGCCCCTTTAAGAACGCCGGTACTTGCGGAGGACATAAAAATGTATCGTATTCTATAGACTTTTATGTCCTCCGCTTAGTACCGCTGCGTTCTTAACAGAGCGCAAGCGTGGCTTAAGATGTTTGCCCAGCACCCCAAACCCGGTGCTCAGACACTTCTCCGCACGTGCTACATGCAGGACAGCCCGGCAGCGGATTTCTAAAAAACCGCGTGTCAGGAAAAATAGGACAGGGATTATCTTTCGGCGGTATGCCAGTGTTGACAGGGCGGACAGCCGGAACTTATCCGCTAAAACTGCAAGTAAAGCAGGGGGTCTTAAGTTACAGGTTGCTGTTTATAAAAGGGCCACCGTCTCCCGCGCAATGGCTAATTCTTCGTTGGTGGGAATGACATAGACGGCAGTGGCGGAG
>CANREG010000075.1 GCA_947629565.1 uncultured Lachnospiraceae bacterium | reverse complement strand
AATTCCGGGCTGGACAGTATCATTGTAAGCTGGGGCTTCCGGGAGGTGCCATTTTTAAAGGAGCATGGCGCAAAGCGGATTGTGGATACACCGGAGGAGGTAGCCGCGCTGGTGCTGGAGTGAATAGTATTTGTAAGCAAAGCTGATTATATTTTCTGTGAATGGAAATACTAACCGAAAAAAGAAAAGCGGGGAGATGTCCATGCAGGAAATATTGCGGTTACAGAATATACAGAATAAGGAATTACAGGCGGCAGTTTTGCTTGCCCTGCACTGCGCACCGATATTATGGGGGTTAAAAGCAGCCAACAGCGTTACTGTTACTAAGGAGGAAAAAGAGGCAGTCTGCGGTCTTTTAAGGGAAACGGAAATTTCCCACTGTTTTTTCCCTTTGCGGGAACAATGGGGAATCCTGTACCTTTACCGGCCGAAGGAGTTAGAAGGATATATATACCGGCCGGATATCCGGGCATTTTTAAGAGAGCAGGGATATGTGGAAGAGGAAATGGAGGATATGTTATACCGCCTTTCCTGGAGAATTCGGCTGTATGGTATGGGAAAAGCGGCGTTTCCCCATGAAATCGGGGTGTTTTTGGAATATCCTTTAGAAGATGTAAAGGGATTTATGGTTCATCAGGGAGCGGAGGCCGCTTGTTCCGGTTACTGGAAGGTTTACGCCCCGGCACCGGAGAAGGCGGAGCGGTTTTTGGCTTACGATAAGGCAAAGGAGCTGCTGCTAAAGGAAGTCCTGAATGGGAAAAATATAGAGGAAATGTTAATATGACCTTGATTTTATCCTCTCTATTTCTTTTTTTATTTTTTCTGCCCACTCATCATCTTGCTGACCGACAAGGAAAACATTAAAACCGTATATTTTACCGTTCTGTAAAACGGATATATCATCATCAATATGCAAATCGATACGATATTTGCTTGGATATTTGGAAGGCATACCGTCTGCATGATTTGCTTGTACTTCTTTTGCGTGTTTTTCGCCATTTATAACATTATCCAGTTTGATTCCATAACATTTAAATAATCCACGAATATACCGCTCTGAACGATACGACGTGGTGTATATCCACAACTTTATATTGTGCTTGCGAATATAATTCATGAGCGCAACAGTTCCTAATCGGAGTCTCTCTTTATAAATAATGTGCATAGGGAATTTTAAGGGAGGCTCTGTTTTGAAAGTTCTATCAGAGACAAATAAAGTATCATCTAAGTCAAATGAAACAATCATAAATTCCTCCCATATCTAACGAAACTATATCTCAAATCTTTGCTGCATATTATATACCACTTTCCCCAAAAAGCCAACACCGAATGAAAATTTCATCAAACTGTTGTTCAGATTGCGCTGGAACTGCGCTAGAATTTTAACATGAGCTGAAATATTCAGCCCATATTAAAATTATTAGGTAAGAAAAGTATTTTAAAAATCAGAAATCTCTGTTATAATCATAGAAGTATGACAAGGGGTTAGAGGACGCATATGGATTACGGGGCATTAGAGAAGAATATAACAGATGTGCTTGAGGAACAGCAGTTGAAGCTGGGATATCTTCCGGAGACCGTAAGGCTTTATTATCCCCTGCCCTCCTTGAACCGTCTTATGGAAACCCGGATGGATACGGGACAGATGGAGGAATGTTTACAGGATTTTTCCGGGGAAGTGGGCAGCCGGTTGGGAAAACTTGCCATAAGCCGGGAAGGTGAGCGCTTTTGCATTGCGGTACCACCGGAAGGGGCGGAATATGTGCATGAAAGGCTTGACACAGACGGCTTTCTTGCCAGTCTGCTTAAAGTCCTGCAAAGACATGGCTGCACGATGGAGGAGATTATGCAGCAGTTTTTCAGGTATTCAGACCATGTCCATATGGAGCCGGTTTCCGATGGAGAGTTTGATTATCTGGTATATTTCGAGGACGGTAAGCCGGATGATTACCGGTACTGTTTTACTAAAGAGGAAGACCACATTACCTATCATCGGTTTAGCATTGCAGACTATGAAGAGATAAAAGAATAGCTTAACAGGTATAAAAAGCAGAGATAAAATAATATGGAGGTGTGACATTATGAATGCACAACTGGAACAAATCGTAGGGAATCTTCCTATTATGAAGCAGCTCTACGGGCATGATGTTTACATGACAGTAATGGATGCGGAGGGGATAATCGTCGGGTTTTCCATACCGGACGGGCAGACGCCTCAGTTTAAGATTGGCGACCAGTTCCATGATCCCAGCGGCGCCTTTGACAAGGTAATCCGGACAGGCGTGGCTCAGCACAATTATCTGCCGAAGGAGGTTATGGGAGAGGCCTTTGAGGGCGAACTGGTTCCGATTAAGGACGGACGGGATGTGGTAGGCTGCATCATTTGTACATATTCAGTAGGAACCAGAGAAGAAATGGCGGCCATTACCGAGAAGTTTCAGAATTCGCTGGATAATATTGATGACTCGCTGCATACCTTGGTCAGCGGGATTGAGAATCTGTTCCAGATTCTTACAGATATGGACTCCATGACCAGCAGCGTGGAGCGGGATGTCCATGATGCTGTGGATGTGGTGAATAAGATTAACAACAATGCTTCCCGTTCCAATATTCTGGCATTAAACGCTTCCATTGAGGCAGCCAGGAGCGGTGAGTTTGGAAGGGGCTTTGCAGTGGTGGCGACGGAGATGGGCAAGCTTGCCAATGACAGTGGAAGCTCTGCGACAGAGATTAAATCCACCCTGAATGTGATTATGGAACATTTAAGCTCCATTATTTCTTCGATTAAAGATGCGGGCCGTTTTGCCAAGGAGCAGCAGGGAAATATCAGCTCCATTCAGGAAGTGTTGGAGGAAATGGTGGTTCTCGGCAAGGAATTGGAAGAGGATATCACGAACCGTTAAGATTTTGATATGTTTTATAGGGAAGAACGAATCAGGCAGATGCAAATTTATTGCGTCTGCCTGTTGCATTTTCTGAAATACGTGCTATAATAGAACATATATTCCGAACATGTGTTTGCGTTTGGCGAGATATAAGGATACAGGTTACAACTTACAGCCTATAGGGAATATTTGTTGTGTGGAAGATTGGCGTATGCGGCGGCTTGCTGTAGAAAGGGAGCGGATTTTATGAATATAGTGAATAAGTTATCCTTAGAAGAGAAACTGGTGGTGTTATCCGATGCCGCCAAGTATGATGCAGCCTGTACCTCCAGCGGTGTAGACAGGAAGGGAAAGCTGGGAGCTTTGGGCAATGCGGCTGCCTGCGGGATATGCCATAGCTTTTCGGCGGACGGCAGATGCATTTCCCTGCTTAAGATTCTATACACCAATGAATGTATTTATGACTGCCGTTACTGCGTCAACCGTCGTTCCAATGACACATTGCGAACCTCTTTTACGCCGGAGGAGGTCTGCCGCCTTACCATAGAATTTTACCGCCGTAACTATATAGAAGGGCTGTTCTTAAGTTCGGGTATCAGGAAGAACCCAACCCATACCATGGAGGAGATTTATCAGGCGCTTTATCTGCTGCGGGAGGTACACCATTTTAACGGATATATTCATGTGAAGGCCATACCGGGGGCCGACTCTGAGGTTATCGAGAAAGTGGGGTTCCTTGCGGATAGGATGAGTACCAATCTGGAACTGCCTACGGCAGCGGGACTTGAAGAACTGGCACCGGGCAAGAACCGGAAGGTAATCCTTGCTCCCATGCGCCAGATTCAGCAGGGAATTGATGACGAAAAGAGCAATATTCCCAGAATCGGTAAAGCGGGGGCAAGCTTTGTTCCGGCAGGTCAGAGTACCCAGATGATTGTAGGCGCCACTCCGGAGAGTGATTACCAGATTTTAACGGTGGCGCAGGCTCTTTATCATCAATATGACCTGAAACGGGTGTTTTATTCCGCCTATGTGGCTGTGAATGATGACAGTAAGCTTCCGGCAGTGGGAACCAAGCCGCCTTTGCTTCGGGAACACCGGCTGTATCAGGCGGATTGGCTTTTGCGGTATTATGGCTTTAAGGCCCAGGAACTGCTGACAGAGGAACGGCCTAATTTTAATGTGTATTTAGACCCTAAGTGTGAATGGGCCTTAAGGCATCTGGAATATTTTCCGGTAGAAGTGAATAGAGCCTCCTATGAGATGCTGCTTCGGGTGCCGGGCATAGGGGTGAAGTCTGCCCGCCGCATAGTGATGGCAAGGCGGAGCAGCAGACTGGATTTTTCTAATCTTAAGCGGATTGGCGTGGTGCTAAAGCGGGCTCACTACTTTATTACCTGCGGCGGCAAGCTGATGTATCAGACGAAACTTGACGAGGATTACATTACCAGAAGGATATTGGAGCTGGACCGGAGAAAGAACTGGGAGTTAGAGTATGACATAACCTTTCGCCAGTTATCCCTTTTTGACGATATGCATATGGGAGCTGACAGCGCGGGGACGGATTGCAGGGAGGAAACGGATGGAAGATTTGATTATTTATCTGTGTGAGGATACACCGGATGGAATTTTTACCGCAATATACGATGCCTGGAAGTCGGGAATCCCGGAGGAGGGGATATCTATTCAGGCGGAGCGTAACCATGCCATGCAGATGTTTACAGAGTATGTGTATGTGCAGACAGATTTGGATAAGGCGGTGAAGGTGGCGCAAGCCATAGAAAATAAGATTGGCGGGGAAGCCTATGATATGGTATATCATGCCGCGCTGTCCTGTGAGACGGACAGAATGGACGCCATTTACCGTTTTTTGAAGCTAGGTTTCCGGTATGGCCGCCGGGTTACCTCCATGCATGGAGATGAGCGGGTATGCCGACTTTTTGAGCTGAGCCGGAGCGTTCGTAACGAGGCCCATGCGTTTAGGGAATTTCTGCGGTTTCACGATACCGGTAAAGCGCTGATTGCCCGGATGAATCCGAAAAATCAGGTGCTCCCGCTTATTGGCTGGCATTTTTCCGACCGGTTTCCGGACGAGGATTTTGTGATATTGGACGAGAATCACGATATGGGCGTATTCCATGAAAAGGGCCGGCGCTGGTATCTGTCTTTTGTAGACCGCGGATTTATCGAGGAGGTCTTTGGACAGATTCAGTCCGGCCGGTATGAACATTTATGGAGCCGTTTCTTTCAGACCATTGCCATTGCCGGGAGGGAGAATGACAAGTGCCAGAAGAATATGTGTCCCCTGCGTTACCGCAAATATATGGTGGAATTCCAGAAGACGCCTGTTTCCGATTTAGTAGGGGAAATTGGCGGCGCCATTGACCGCGGAAGCGGTGCTTAACGGAATATTGGTATCTGTCAGCACATGCCCGTAGATATCCGTTACCCGGAAGGTATAAGGGCCGGTTCCCGGTTGGTTTAAGGTAAAGTAATTATATTCTTCTCTGGGAAGCTCCTGCCAGCTTCCGTCTGCCTTTTGGATTTCCAGTTTTTTAACAGGATAGCGGTGGTTTTGCACCTGGACCTGCATCCAGTACTGGGTGCTGGTAGGTTCATATACATATTGGATGGGCTGGTCAGTAGGAAGAGGAAGAATCTGCCAGGTGACCTTCATACGGCCGGTAGCCAGGGGCTCAATTTGTTCAAAGGCTTTCTGATTTAGGTCAATATCGCCTTTTTGTCCCTCCCCGTCTGCCAGAGTATCGGTAATCAACACATTAACACTCTTGCCGCTGGGACCGGTAACCTTCAGATAAGCGCCTGCCAGACAGCCTGCCCGGTAGTCAATCTTGTTGATGGCAGCCACATAGTAGGCTCCGGCAATCGCATCCAGCTTAGCGCAGCCGCCGGTATATCCCCCATCATAGTAGGTACCGTCACCGGTATGTATCTGACCGATAGAATATTCGCCTGCATCTACTGCGGCAGTTTCTTCACTGGGAGTGGTGGTAGTGTTTTCCGGTGTGGGATTCTCTTCTTCCGTTGAGGGGGAATTGGAATCCGAAGTTTGGACTGTAACTTTGCATTTGTATTTTTTGCCCTTTACTTTTGCATATACAAAGGTGCTGCCCTTTTTCTTGGCTGTGACAACGGCGCTGTATTTTCCTGCTTTTCGTACAGAGACAATCTTCTTGTTTTTGACGGACCAGGTCGGCTTTGTTTTTGTATTTTGCAGCTTGATGGTCTTTTTCTGTCCTTTCACCAGTGAAATTTTCTTTGAACTCAGCTTTACCTTTTTAGCGGCCTGATCAGTGGTGGAAGGTACGGCTATTAATAAAAATAACAACAGCAGTATCAGTTTTTTCTTCATACTGGTTCTCCTTTTCTTTTGTGTAATTTTAAAATAATTGTATAATATAAATTTGTTCTGCCTGCATAATATATAGCGCATTTATAAATGTTTGGCGACTTACGCATATTGTAGCATAAGATATATTTCAGGAAAAGTACAATTGTATAATTTTAGCAAAAGGGTGGAAGAATATCATTAGTAAGAAGTGCCAATGAAACCGTTTTTTCGTTTTGTGAAAATGCACAATTTCCGTTGGTATAAGTGTAGAAAAGTGTAGAAAATTAAAAAACCCGTTAAAATCTCTTACAAAAGGAAAAAAAGTTTGTTATAATTTCAAATACGAGGCAAATAGTTCAACAAATTTTAGAAAGAGAGGAGTAAAATGTTTAAAGTTGGCGAGTATATCATTTATGGCATGAACGGCGTATGCAGAGTGGAAGATATTGGCCCAATGAAACTGACAGGTATTGAGAACGACAAGGATTATTACACGCTATTGCCGCTTTACACGAAAGGAAGCATGGTGTATACACCTGTGGATAACCAGAAGGTTGTAATGAGACCTATTATCAGCAAACAAGAAGCTTGCCGCCTGATTGATGAGATTAAGAAGACGAAACCACTTGATGTGACAGATGACAAGAGACGCGAGTTGGCGTACAAGGAAGCACTGAAATCGTGTGATTGTAGGGAATTAATTCGTATTATCAATACGGCATTGAAGAGGAAAAAGGAGCGTTTGGCTCAGGGAAAGAAGATGTCAGCCTGTGACGAGAGATATTTAAAGCAGGCCCAGGACAGCCTGTATGGCGAATTTGCAATCAGCCTGAAGATGGAGAAAAACGAAGTGGAAGATTATATCGTTCACCGCATATCTATAAAAGATATGGCTTCTGCTTCTTAAGATGCACCAGATAAGGACAAACAGTCGATTCTTTTATTATAAGGAATCGGCTGTATTTTTTTGAGGAAAAGCTTGCAATGCAGCCTTATATTCGTTACAATAAAAGTTACGCATATTAGATAGGGATAGGAGTTAAGAAAATGGAACAAGAGAAGAAAGAAAATAAAATGGGCACCATGCCGGTAAACCGTCTGCTGCTTTCCATGGCGCTGCCGATGATGCTTTCCATGCTGGTGCAGGCTTGTTATAATATAGTAGACAGTTTGTTTTTGTCAAGGGTAAGCGAGGACGCTTTGGCGGCGGTATCCCTTGCCTTTTCGGTACAGATGCTGATGGTCTCCTTCGGCGGCGGATTAGGAGTTGGCGTCAACGCCCTGCTCTCTAAAAGCTTGGGGGAAAAGAGATTTAAAGAGGCAAACCGGGCGGCTATGAATGGAATCTTTATTGCCCTGCTGGGAGCGGCAGCGTTTTTTATCTTCGGCGTCTTTTTCTGTAAGGGATTCTTTGCTTCCCTGACGGATGATGCGGAGATATTAAAGGAGGGAACGGCCTATCTGTCCATTTGTACGATTTTCAGTATCGGGTTGATTTCCCAGATGATGTTTGAGCGGCTTTTGCAGTCTACCGGAAGGACCATTTTTTCTATGATCACCCAGCTGGTGGGGGCGGTTACGAATATTATATTGGATCCCATATTTATTTTCGGGTATTTCGGCGCGCCGAAGATGGGAACGGCTGGCGCGGCGGTGGCGACGGTGGCAGGGCAGTGCCTTGCGGCGGTGCTGGGACTGATTTTTAATCTTAAATTTAACCATGATATTAAGCTGCGGATTAAGAGGTTCCGTCCCTGGATGCCCACGATTAAAAAGATTATGGTAGTGGGACTGCCTGCCATGGTTATGCAGTCTGTAGGTTCCGTCATGAATTTTGGAATGAACCAGATATTAATTGACTTTTCCACGACGGCGACAGCGGTTTTCGGCGTGTATTTCAAGATTAACAGCTTTATCTTCATGCCGGTGTTTGGACTGAATAACGGAATGGTTCCTATTCTTTCCTATAATTACGGCGCGAGAAGAAAAGACCGGATGATGGAGACCTTGAAATTGAGCATCACCTATGCGCTGCTCATTATGTTTGTGGGACTGCTCATTTTCCAGACCATACCGGACAAGCTGCTTTCTTTGTTCAATGCGTCGGAGAATATGATGTCCATTGGCATTCCGGCTCTCAGGATTATCAGTATTTCCTTCCTGTTTGCGGCGGTCTGTATCATTTTGATATCCAGTTTTCAGGCGCTTGGCAACGGGCATTACAGCCTGATTATATCCATAAGCCGACAGTTAGTAGTATTGCTTCCGGTGGCGTATCTGTTCTCCCTGACAGGGAATATCAATCTGGTGTGGGTGGCGTTCCCCATTGCGGAGTTCGTTTCGGTATGCCTTTGCCTGTATTTCTTTGCCCGGATATACAGAAAGCGGATTAAGCCATTAGAGCAGGAGCAGGGATTAGCGCAGGCTGTGACCGAGTGAACGGACAGGCAGGAAAGAAGAAATTTGGAATAAAGGCATTTGAATATAGGGTAAGCCGGTATTTGTTGTATGGAGAAGCATAACGGATATACGGCGTATTCCGATGATTGAGAAAGGCGGCAGCTATGGGAAGGCGCAGAAAAAGAAAGGTAAATAAAAAAGATATTTACGGAATATATGAGCTTCCGGAATATCAGTCACCAAAGAAACGGAAAAAAAAGAAAAAATGGACCTTGAAGGATTTTTTTAAAACTTTGGCAGTATTGACAGCAGTCATTCTTCTGGTATACGGCGTGTCATTTGGCGTTAAATACAGTATGCGGGATAAGGCGGTGTCCTTATATGAGCAGGGGGATTACGAAGGCGCGCTGGCATTGTTTGAGGAGGCGTTAAAACCAAGGCTTCCTCTTCTGGAAGGCTTTGACAATGACGTCCGGTTCTATATGGCGGACTGCTATGTCAATCAGGGCGATTATGGAGACGCCTGCTATATGTACAGTAAGATTAAACTGTGGGCTGGCGACAATAAGATAGAAGGATTAGACAAACTGGAGAAAATTGCATACGGTTTGCAGCTTTATGCATGGCAGGAGTACCGGAGCGCTTTGCCCATACTCTTAGAGGCATATGAAAATGGATACGGGGATTTGGTGCTGTATGTGGGAAGCTGTTACGGGCAGACGGGAGATTTCTCCAATATGCAGATTTATTATAATGTGTTTTTGCAGGAACATCCCATGAACAGCTTTATGTATGCCCAGTATGCGGCCATTGCGTTAGACGAGAATCGAATGGAGGACGCCCTTAATTACATTGAGACGGGCAAGCAGTTAGAAGACCAATCCAATATTAGGGAATTATTGTTTGATGAGATTGTCTATTATGAGAAGCAGAAGGATTATAATACGGCGTATGAAAAAGC
Source organism: uncultured Lachnospiraceae bacterium (assembly GCA_947629565.1). Lineage (GTDB taxonomy): Bacteria > Bacillota > Clostridia > Lachnospirales > Lachnospiraceae > CAG-590. The sequence goes on along the minus strand of CANREG010000075.1, from coordinate 1,572 downwards.
CAAAGCTTTTATTGAAGCCTATCCATTGGATATGGAAGGAAAAAGCGAGTATGATATTTTGTTTACAAGGCAGACATTGACAACCCAATAGGAGGCGGATATGGCAGGGTTTGATGAAAATAAGGCTGATGAGCAGGAGCGTGTGATATTAGCGGCAGTATGGGGAAGACCGGAAAATGAGGCAAGCGTTTCCCTGGAGGAACTGGGCGAACTAGTCCGGACTGCCGGGGCTATTTGCGTGGGTACGATTACGCAGCGGCTTGAGTATGAGAGCAATGTAACTTATTTGGGAAAAGGAAAATTAGAGGAGCTAAGGACAATGCTTGTGGCGCTTGACGCTACAGGCATTGTTTGTGATACGGAGTTATCAGCAGTGCAGATGCGCAATCTTACCCGTGAACTGGGGGTGAAGGTTATGGACCGCACCATGGTGATATTGGATATTTTTGCCGCAAGGGCCCGTACCCGCGAGGGGAAAATACAGGTGGAACTGGCGCAGCTTAAGTATAATTCCACTATGTTGGTAGGGCTTCGGGATTCCTTGTCAAGACTTGGGGGCGGAATTGGAACGAAAGGTCCGGGAGAAAAAAAGCTGGAGATGGACAGAAGGCTGATCAGGGAACAGATATCCCGCTTGAAACGGGAACTGGAGGATGTAAAGAAGCACAGGCAGACCCAGCGGAAACAGCGGGAACGAAAGGGATGTTCTGTGGTATGTATTGTGGGATATACCAATGCAGGCAAGTCTACCTTGCTGAACCGTTTAACAGGAGCGGGGGTACTCTCGGAAGACAAGCTGTTTGCTACTTTGGATCCCACAACACGGATGTTGAAGCTGGAGGAAGGGCAGGAGGTTATGCTGACAGATACCGTTGGATTTATTTCACGGCTGCCTCATCATCTCATTCAGGCATTCCGCTCAACTTTAGAGGAGGCGAAGTACAGTGATCTTATTTTGCATGTTGCAGATGCCTCGAATCCGGAGATGGACCGGCAGATGTGCGCTGTATATGAAACCTTAAGGCAGTTAGATATTGGTGATAAGCCCGTGATAACGGTATTTAATAAAATAGACTGTCTGGACGAAATTCCGGTTTTAAAGGATATGCAGGCCGATGCGACTGTTTTTGTTTCGGCAAAGCAGGGATTAGGGATGGACAGGCTGCGAAGGACAATCGCCGAACAATTAAGGGAAAAGCGGATTTATATTGAAAAGCTGTTGCCTTACCAATGTGCGGGATTGGTTTCGGAAATAAGAAATTATGGTGAATTGTTACAGGAGGAATACAGGGAAGACGGGATTTTTATAAAGGCATATGCAAGACCGCAGGAGGCTGCCCGCTTAAAAGAATGGTGACATTTATTATATTGGCTATGTAAAAAATTGAACAGCATACTTAACATAACTTGAGAAATTATATGGGATATTATGTAAATTATAGCCGTGATTTTACAAAAAATTAACATTTATAGTTGAAATTTGTTATAGGGTATAGTACCTGACTTTTGGAGTTAAACATTAAAATATGGTGCTAAGCCGAGGTTTAAAACCTGTGGCTTAGCATTTTTTCG
>CANREG010000074.1 GCA_947629565.1 uncultured Lachnospiraceae bacterium | reverse complement strand
TCTCTATTTAAAGTATCTAGTATATATATTAGCAAATCTTGAAAGATGTTGCAATCATTTTGTCTTTAGGATATAATTAAATATCACTGTTAAGAAACGGTTAGAAGGCGGTTGATGATAACAGGGAAGATGTAGGAAAAGCTGGCCGGAAGCCTTTTTAGAATACCCAAAATGAGGATTATATGCGAGATGGAAAATGAGAAGGTGGTGCTCTGCGGAGCCTCCAAATATGAAGAAAAATACTACCTGAATCCGGAATTTAACCGGCTTCCGGGCGACATCCGGGATGAGCTTCAGGCGATGTGCGTGCTGTTTGTAGAAGATGTGGGCGGCGTTTTAACCTTGGAATACGACGAGGAGGCGAACCTTCAGTTTGTGACGATGGCAGACGAGGGGGACCTGTTGTATGATGAGATTGGAAGCGCCCTTAAGATTAAGCAGCTGCAGCAGACAAAGCAGGAATTGTTGGAAAGCTTAGAACTGTATTATCAGGTGTTTTTCTTAGGGAAGCCATTGGATACGGAGGAGAAGGAATAGATTATGCTGTTAGCCATTGATATCGGAAATACCAATATTACCATTGGTTTATTTAAAGAAAATGAGATAGAGGGAACCTTTCGGATGACGACGAAGATACCGAGAACCTCAGATGAGTACGGAATCTTTTTTTACAATATCCTCCACAGCCGGGGACTGCACAGGGACGATATTGACGCGGCGATTATCGCCTCCGTTGTGCCGGATGTGAACCACCATATTATCAACGGCCTGATTAAATATTTTGGGGTGAATCCGATTCTGGTAGGGCCGGGGATTAAGACGGGGATTAAGATAGCCATTCCCAATCCCAAAGAGGTGGGGGCGGACCGTATTGTGGATGCGGTTGCCGCCTATGAATTATACGGGGGACCGGTGCTGGTGATTGACTATGGAACTGCGACAACCCATGATCTGGTGTTAGAGGACGCCACGCTAGCAGGCGGGGTAACCTCGCCTGGAATCCGGATTTCCGCTAACGCCCTGTGGCAGGATGCGGCAAAGCTGCCAAAGATAGAGATTATGAAGCCGGACAGTATTCTGGGGAAAGATACCATTTCCTCCATGCAGGCAGGTCTGGTGTATGGGCATATCGGGCAGACGGAGTACATTATCCGGAAGGTTAAGGAGGAGGCCGGACTGGACAAGATGCATGTGGTGGCAACCGGCGGCCTTGGAAAGATTATTTATGACGAGACGGACAGTATAGAACACTACGACCCCAATCTGACTTTAAAGGGCTTGAATATCCTGTATCACAAGCAACAGTAGAAGAATAGGCAAAGAGCAGGATAAACGACTGGCAGGAAGAGGGCGGCAAAGAGCAGGATAAGCGGCTGGAAGGACGACGACGGCAGAGAGCAGGATAAATGGCTGGAAGGACGACGGTAAAGGGCAGGATAAACGGCTGGCAGGAAGAGGCCGTAAGGCAGCAAAACAGCGGGGAAATTGAGAGAGGAAACGGAAAGCGGAGAAAGTGAAAAAGAAAGACATAGAGTTTAAGGATAAATTGATATTGGCTCCTATGGCAGGCGTGACAGACCTGCCTTTTCGCTTGTTGTGCAAGGAACAGGGCTGCGATATTCTGTATACGGAAATGGTCAGCGCCAAGGCGATATACTATAAGAACCGCAATACGGAACCGCTGATGCAGTTTACGGAAAAGGAGCACCCTATCGGCCTGCAGCTTTTTGGCTCAGAACCACAGTTGATGGCGGAGATGGCGGCGAAAGTGCAGGAACGGGGATATGATTTTATAGACATCAATATGGGCTGTCCGGTGCCTAAGGTTGTGAATAACCATGAGGGCTCTGCCCTGATGAAACAGCCGAAGCTTGCGGGGGAGATTGTGGCGGCGGTCTCTAAGGCGGTGGACGTTCCTGTAACGGTGAAAATCCGCAAGGGATTTGATGAAGAGCATATCAATGCCGTAGAAATTGCAAAGATAGTGGAAGAAAATGGGGGCGCCGCGATAGCTGTTCATGGGAGGCTTAGAAGCGAATACTATTCCGGCAAGGCGGATTGGGATATAATCCGGCAGGTAAAAGAAGCGGTGCATATTCCCGTAATCGGCAACGGGGATTTGACTACGCCCCAGGATGTGCTGCAGATGCGGGAGGAGACGAATTGCGACGCTTTTATGATTGGGAGAGGCGCAAAGGGCAATCCCTTCATTTTCTCCCAGATGAAGACCTATTTTGAAAAAGGATATGTGCCGGACAGGCCCGCCCCGGAGGAAATTGTAAAGGTTATGCTCCGCCATGTGGATATGATGATAGAGCATAAGGGGGAATATACGGGAATCCATGAAATGCGCAAGCATGTGGCATGGTACACGGCAGGATACCCTCATTCCTCCAGGCTGCGGGAGAAGGTCAATCACGTGGAGACGTTACAGGAGTTAGAGGAGTTGCTCTATACATGGTGCTCGGATTGGTAGGCGACTTCCATAAGGAATAGTCCTTTAGCGGGCGCGGTATGTCCTGCTAACGCCCGGTTCTTCCCCTCTAAAATGGCAGGAATATCTTCCGGCTGCCGCAGATTAAGACCGATTTCAATCAGAGTGCCCGAAAGGATGCGGACCATATTATACAAAAAGCCGTTTCCGGTAAAGGTGAAGGTCACAAGCTGGTTTTTGTCGTCATTTTCTATACGGATATTGTACAGGGTACGGACGCTGGATTTTTTCAGCCCCTTGCTGCTGCAAAAGCTCTTAAAATCATGGGTGCCGGTCAGGTATGCGGCGGCTTGTTGTATGGCGGGCAGATTTAAGGGTTCTGGGATATGGTGGGCGGTGTTGCGCAGGAACAGATTGCCGTAGGGCGAGGTGTCAATCCGGTACTGATAGGTCTTGCTGATGGCGTTTAAGCGGGCATGGAAACGGTTCGGGCAGGGTGTGATATCCAGAATCCGGATGTCCTTTGGCAGATATTGGTTGATTTCCGTCAGAAAATCCTTTTCTTTGGGAATGTTTTGCTCCATATGGAAATGAAATACCTGCCCTAAGGCGTGGACGCCGGCGTCTGTTCTGCCGGAGGCAGTAATGGCAATGGGTTCCTTCAGCATTTTTGTCATAATTTCTTCAATTTTTTCCTGTATGGTGTTGTTCGTATTGCCCTGCTTTTGCCAGCCATTGTATCGGGTGCCCTCATAGGCAACAGTACACTTATATGAATTCATAGCATTTTCCCTTCTTATTCTGATAGAGTGTTGGACGCACAGCAAAAAACGGAAGTATTGCGCCATGCGCTTTCAAATAGTATAGCAAAAAACAGCAGTATTGCGTCATGCGTCTTCAAACAGTATAACAAAAAAACGGCGGCTTGTCATTTTAAGGAAAAATTGGAAATAAACTGTTAGAAAAAGACAGGAAAAAAAGAGTGTGAGTAAAGAATTAGCAGGCAGGGAAGCAGAGGTTGATTATATATATTTTTGCCATAGGTGGGGAAGAAGAAATCAGGTTAAGGTGGCATGGGAGAAAATTGCTGGGATTTTTGTGATGAAAATAATTGTTATCCAAAAGAAAGGAACGGGTGGCGAAAGAAGGGAAACAGAGAGTGAAAACAAGATCATAGAAATGGTAAAGAAAACCATCAGGAAAAAGCTGAAAAGGAAGCTTGGAAAAAAAGAGCCGGAATCCTGCGTGGTGGGGGCGGACCTCATTATGGCAAAATATCTGCATATAGATGATGAACTGTTCTGGGGAAGAAAAAAGGAATTGCTGGTAAATCGTGAAAAAATCCTGTCGGGGACAGCCTTTACAGGCAGAAAGCCGCAGCCGGGAGATTCTTTTTTGCTTGTGTTGGAAAGCGGCGGCTGGTCGGAGCAGGAGGTGCTGGCGCTTTTGCAGACAGCCAAAGATTATTATAAGGATTTGAATATTGTGATAAACGAAAATCACATAAATACAAGCAATCTATCTAAGATTTTATATGATGAGTTTGGCGTTGTCCTTCATTTTTTGTCTGAACAGGAAGGCATAAGATGTGATGCGGATTTTTCCCTGTTTTTGTTGGAGAAATGGCAGGAACGGATATACCGGTACCGTTTTCGGAAAGGCTATGTAGTGGCGGAGCAGGAACGGGGCATGGTAAGAAACAAAATGGAGGGACGGCTTTGCAGCGGATTTGTCTATGCCAGTGAAAAAACGGAGCTTCCTTATCAGATGGGAGTGGATATTTTTTATCAAAATCCAAAACTTTATGAGAAATTTGTAATAACTTGCATTGATATTTATTCGTTGTAATGGTAAAATAACCACATAGGAATTCAGAGGAAGATGGAGGGCGTTACATTGATATACGTTAAATCAGAAGATTTGAAGGTTGGGATGCGGTTGGCGCGGCCAATCTATAATAAGAAAGGAATCCTGCTGTATGGCAGGAATGATAAGATTACCAGACAGGGTATCGAAAGCGTTAAGAATTTCGGGCTCATCGGGCTTTATATCTTAGAGCCGGCGGAGCCGCTGCCGCCGATGTCCGAGGAGGAGATGGAGTTTGAACGGTTCCAGACCATGGCGGTATTTGTTATCCGGGATAACTTGGACTCCATTATGCAGGGACAGGAGCCGGAGTCTTTAATGCAGCAGACAGATGAATTGGTGCGCCGGTTTGGGAATCTGAACCACCGGATTAATTTTAACCAGAATTTAAGAAGTCCGGAGGATTATATTTACAAGCACGCTCTGAATGTGGCTATTTTAGCAGCCCTGCTTTCTCACAGGGCAGGTTTTACGATTATAGAACAGACCGAGGTTGTCGTGGCCGCCCTTTTACATGATATCGGTAAACTCTCCCTTCCTGCTGAGTTAAGGAGTAAGTCGGATAATCTGACAGACGAGGATAGAAATGCAGTGGCAAGGGCCGTTATTCTGGGAATTGATAAGATTTCAGACGCCTTTAACCTTCCCGCAGGCGTGAAGGGAACTTTGATGCAGCTTTGCCAGCTTCAGTATTTGCCGGAGAATGCGCCGGATAGAATTTTTAAGGGCGTTAAGGTGCTGATGGTGGCGAATGCCTATGATGAATATACGGCTATGCAGTTGGATATGAACCCGCATACAGAGGTGGAGGCAATTCGTATGCTGCAAAGTGCGCCGGAGCTGTATGACCAGAAGATGGTTAAGAATCTTATGGACTGTGTTAAGATTTTATATCCGGGTGTCTGTGTAGAGCTTACCAATTCAGAGAGAGGTCTGGTGCTTCGGGAGAATGAGAATGATATCTTAAGACCGATGGTGTTAGGGTTTAATACCAATGAGATCTATGATCTGGATGTAGGAAGCGTATTTAAGGAAATTCAGATTAAGGATATTATGAAGACGATGGATAATCGTATTAAGGTAGATCCGGAACGGCTTAAGGAATATATGTAAGGAAAGTGGCGAGAGCGGCAGAGAATGCAGTCCTTTCACGAAGATACAGGGAATATAAGAATGAACGAACCGGCCAGCCTCCTATGCAACAATGGGGCTGGCCGGTTTGCCGTGTACTTGTATTATGTACGGTCACAGTAATATTGTATGACGTCCCGTCTGGTGATGATGCCAATGAATTTGTCACAATCATCTACCACAGGGACAAAATTCTGCTGAATAATCTTGGAGAGCAAATCCTCCATATTGGAGCTGGCGTTCACCGGCTCGTAATCATGTCTTCTGGGTACATCTATCAGTTGCAGGCTTTCCGGCCATTTGAGAACGTCTAATGCATTGTTGTGCCGGAAATACCATAGGATATCGCCTTCAGTCAAGGTTCCTTTATATTCCCCGTCTTCATTTAATATCGGAATAGACGAATATTGATGATATTCCATCTTTTCCAAAACCTGGCGGAGAGAGTAAGTCTCCTCTAAATATGCGACTTCAGCCTTTGGTGTCAAAAAGAATAATATGTTGATCGGTATCACCTCCTTATCTATTTTACCAGCAATTATTCATAGTATATAATAATTTCTGTGTAAATACAATGTTTTAAATATTAAAAGATTATGAATAAATGGCGGGAAGAAACAGCGGAAAATATCGAAAACAGTTGTATTTATAACAGAGGTTTGCTACAATAGAATATATTGTGCAGACAATTGATAAAAACACAATCAATAGTGTGGAGGAACAGGATATGCAGGAAAGCGTATTTAATGAAAATGTAGATTATCTGTATCAGGTACAGACAGATTTAGAGGCGGTAGAGCAGTTAGAGCAGGAACTGGCGGAATACAGGAATCAGGAGAAGAATCTGAAAAAAGCCATTGCTGCCGAAGAGAAGTCTATTCAGGACGAGATTGCCCAGACAATCCGCCGCAGAAAAAATGAGATTGAAAAGGTATACGACAATCAGATTGATGCGAATAAGAATAAGAGCCGCAGTGTGCAGAATAAGAGAGACAAGGCCAAATCCAAGCGGGTAGACGAGCGGGTTTCCATGGAGACTGCAGATCTTGCGGAGGAGAACAGGCAGCTTCAGGTGGAGATGCGGACTTTGTTTAAGGCCCAGCATGTACCGTCTTATTGCAGGTCTGATCTGTATTATATCCTCTTTATGCCGAAGGGGATTGTTGAAATCCTGCTTTTATTCGTTGCCATTGCCGTAATTTATCTGGGTGTTCCCACTTTGATGTATGTGCTGTCGGTGCATGTATTTTTTAAGGCAAGTAAGCCGGAGTCGCTGCCGTTTCTGTGCACCCTTACGGTTTCCCTCACCCTGTTTGTTCTGGGCATGATTTATGTTATGCTGCAGAACAGGACGAAGCTTAAGCATTATGATACCTTGAAAGAGGGGCGCGGGATTAAGGATAAGGTTGCCGCCAATAAGCGGCAGATGAAAGCAATCCGTAATAAGATTAATAAGGATAAAGACGACAGCCAGTATGGATTGGATAAGTATGATGACAAGCTGCAGGAGTTAGAGGAAGAATTGGATCAGATCAGCTTAGAGAAGCAGGACGCCATGACGGTTTTTGAAAGCGAGACGAAGCAGGTATTGATTGATGAAGTCAATGACAGAAGGCTTGGCAGATTAGAGCAGATGAAAGATGATTTGACTGTCTTAGAGGATCAGATTGGAGATTTAGACATAGATATTCAGAATTCTTCTTTAGCCATTGCCAATAACTACGGAGCTATTTTGGGAAAGGATTTCTGCACGCCGGCGAGGGTGGCGGATTTGATTTCCCTGATGGAGGACGGAACGGCGGATACGGTTTCCGAGGCCATTGCCGCTTATAAGGGGGCCGGGCGCTGACAATCCATAAAATACCAGTGGATTGCATTGCCGATACAGTTGGCTAAAGTCATAACGGTGTGCAGTCTGGTGCTTTGCAATAAGATAGAGTTGGGAAAACCGGCGATGTTTACAATACCTGTGATAGAGAGATTTCCTATCGCAGGTAATTTTTTGTTGACGCCTTTTCCGGGAATTAAGGGATTTGTGGATAAAGTGGCATATCCGATGTGCTCCGGAATGCCTAAGGAGGCGTCAATGGCAATGATAAATGGATTTTCATGCTGCGCATATATTTCCTCAATGGTTTCTTCTAAGTTCATTGCATGAACAGGCTGTTCTAAGGTGCCATAGACCGGAACCTCAGGGAGAACCTGTTTTAAATGCTCGCCCACTAAGGGCCCTAGACAGTCGCCGGTGGCCCGGTCTGTCCCGATGCATAGAATTACAATATCTTCCATATGGCGGCAGTCCTGTTCAATGGTATCCTGCAGCTTTTGTTTTAACTGCAAGGCAGCGTCTTGCTCAAAAGCATTATAGTAAAGGGGCGTCATAGCATTTTCTCCATATCATTGTTGTTTATTGTATGAAAAGTATTAACATTTTGAGCCTGTTTTAGACAGCAGAAAATGAAAAAAATCAGGGCGGCGTAAGCTGTCCTGTCGCATTTTATATAGAAAGGAAAAAATAATGCATAAATTGCGAACATTTTTGTATTGTGCAGAACAATTTTAGACATATTAATCAGTTTTTTCGTGGTAAGTTAGGGTAAGGCAAAAATGTCATGGAAAGGAATGAAGGGTATGATTGAGATTGTCTATGACCAGAATGAGAATACGGAGGATAACATTTTTGCAGGAATCGCACTGCCGAAGAATATCCGGCAGATTGGAGCGCCGTCCGGAAACATTCGGATTTACATTGAAGATTATGTGATGACATATTTAAGTCAGATGGCCAATCCCAATTCCACCTTTGCCAGAGGGGCGATTTTAGTGGGAGAGGGAGTGAAATCGGAAAATGGGGAGGTCGTATTTATCAGCGGGGCCCTGCCTGCGCAGAATCTGGAATTGGATTTGGAGGAGACCACCTTTGACGACGCTACATGGAGCTGCATTTATCAGGAGGTCAAGACTTATTTTCCGGATTTGGAAGTCATGGGCTGGTTTTTATCCCGGATGGGTTTTTCTACGGAAGTCAACGATATGATTGTGAAGCTGCATTTGGATAATTTTCCGGGAGCGGACAAGGTCCTATATATTATGGACGCCTTAGAGGGGGAGGACGCCTTCTATATGGCGGAAGGGGAGTACCTGCGCAGACAGAGCGGCTACTATATCTACTATGCCAGAAATGAAGCCATGCAGAATTTTATGATTGCCTCCAAAGGCACGGTGGAACCGGAGGAGCCGGATGAGGTTGAGCAAAAGGATGAAACGGTAATGCGCAACTACCGGAAAATCATGGAGGAGCGGGCTCATAATGCAAAGATAGAGCGGATGAACCGGCGGCTGTATGTGGTGTGCTCCGCTTTGGCTATTGCTGTGCTGGCTCTTGGCGTGGCAGTCTTTTCCAATTATCAGATGTTGGAGCTCTTAGAAAATCGTCTGGCACAAAAAGGTATATTTGCACTTGAAAATACAGAGCAGGATAAGACTACTCTAAACACGGAGGAATGGGTTGAAGATGTAGATGGCGGCGTAAATCGCAGTTCCGAGGAAAAAAATTTAGATGAAGTGGGACAAGCCCGCTCGGCTGCGGCTAGTCTGCCCCGGTATTATGTGGTGCAGGAGGGGGATACCTTGTCTTCTATCAGCTTTAAAATGTATAACTCCGTCGGTTACGTGGCGGAGCTTATGGAGGCCAATGGTTTTGGAGAATCCGACCAGATTCACGCCGGAGACCGAATTTTAATTCCAACGGTGGACTGAATGACGGAAATTTGTTATAATCATTTTATATATCTAAAGATGAAAAGGTTGATGTTATGAGAAAGGATACCAATAACCCTGACAATAGAGAGCAGGAAAAGATAAGCCGACGGCAGTTGTTTTCCGTAAAGACCGGCGGAAAGAAGACCGGCAACAGCGAGCGGTATGAACAGGATGCATATGACGATGATGCATATGAGGGTACGGATTCCGGTAAGGAACGGACGGGTTCTATTTTGAAAAGAGGACTGGGAATAATCGGCGTTTTGCTTTTGTTTGCCGCTGTAGTGATTGTATTTAATGTGCTTTTTGTTTCCCGTTACAATAGTTATGAGGTGATAGAGAATACCGGCGTGCAGAATGCTGCGGTTTCTGATTATGTTCCGTATCAGAATTCTTTGTTGAAATACAGCAAGGATGGGGCTGTGTATGTGGATGAAAAGGGCGAGGTGGTCTGGAACGAGACGTTTGCCATGAAGATGCCGCAGGCAGATGTGTCCGGCGAGTATATTGCCATTGCTGACTTAAGCGGCAATGATGTGTACATATTTAATAAGGAAGGGAAAGTGGCGAATACGACCATGCCTTATCAGATTTGCGATATCGCTGTGGCTTCCCAGGGGGAATTTGCGGTCATATTGAAAGCGGATAAAGCGAACTATATTAATATTTATGACAAGAATGGAGAACAGATATCCGAGCGGCAGACTACCATTGATAAGAGCGGGTATCCTATGGATATTGATTTGTCTGAGGATGGGGAAAAATTATTTTCCGCGTATCTTTCCATTGACGGCGTGGAAGCGAAATACAGTCTTTCCGCTTACAATTTTGGCGTGGCGGGACAGAATGAAAATGCGGACCGGCTGATGGGAGGCTATCAGCTTGACGACACAGTGGTTTCCAAGGTGGAATTTTTGGATAATAATACGATTTGCGCTTTTGGCGATAATCAGATTATTATTTATGCCATGAAGCAGAAACCCAGTAAAAAAGCAGAAATCCCATTGGAAAAAGAGGTAAAAAGCGTAGCCTTCAATGCAGATTATATTGGCGTGGTGGTTCCCAATGATGATGAGAAACGCGAGGACTCACCATATAAGCTCGAATTATATAATACCAATGGCAGAAAGGTTATGGGGAAGGATATTGATTTTGATTATGACAATATCCAGATTATTGGGAATGAAATTATATTGACCGGCGGAACCGAGTGCCGGATTTATACCACAGATGGCAAACAGAAATTTTCCGGCAGTTTTCAGAAAAATGTAATGGATTTGATTCCTACAGGTTACAGCCGCCGTTATATCGTGTTATATGACAGTGGTTCTGAGGTTGTCAGGCTTACGCACGAAAGTCAAGGGAAGCAATGATGAATACGGTTAGCATTATAATAGGAATTTTATTTTTCATTTGTGTAATTGTCGGCTGGGCACAGGGATTGTTCCGGGTGATTGTATCTGTGGCCGGTCTGGTGGCAAGTCTGGCAATTGCAGCTTATGGCGCGCCTCATTTAAGTGGTTATTTGCAGGAACGGACGAAGGTAGACGAACGGCTTGCAGATGCGATTGTGGAGGAATTGGAATTTTCGGAGATGGGGCAGGAGGCAGCCAAAGGAATCCAGGTGGCGCTGATTAAAGATTTGCCGCTGCCGGAGACGTTTAAGGATAATATACTTGACAATAATAACGCCGAGATGTATCAGGCATTAGAGGCTACAGGCGTCTATGACTATATTGCCAAATCCATTGCAGTGGTGATTTTAAATGCTGCGGTCTTCTTGGTTTTAACTTTTGCCTGCCGGGTGTTTTTCTTTTTTTTAGGACATTCCTTAAAGGGGCTTACCAAGCTTCCGATTCTTCATTCCATGGATAAAATAGGAGGCGGTTTGTTAGGCGCTATGCGGGGCCTGATTTTAATCTGGATTTTCTTTCTATTGTTATCCATCACCAGCACCTTTTCATGGAGTCAGGAAATCATTGCGCAAATTAACCAGTCTGTACCTTTAAAATTGTTGTATGACAACAATGTGCTACTAGATATTGTGGGTGATTTGACCAAGGTTTTATTCCTCTAAAAATCTCCTGAAATTATGTCAAAAAAGTAAGAAAAAATGGTTGACAAGGGAAAATCAGTGTGATAAGATTAACTTCGTTGCGGCGCTGAAAGTAATGGCGTCTAAGCAGCAGGAACAATGAAAAATGAATAATGATCAGACAACAAGACAACCCTGAAAATTCAAAGAGAAATTTTCAAGAGAACG
>CANREG010000073.1 GCA_947629565.1 uncultured Lachnospiraceae bacterium | reverse complement strand
CCGCTTTCTGTCTTGCTTCTTCCTCAGCTTTCTTTCTTGCCTCTTCTTCGGCCTTCCTCTTTGCTTCTTCCTCGGCCTGAGAAGCAGAAGATCCAAACTGTGTCATATCGTCATCATCAGCATCATCATCAAAATCAATATTATATGCGCTCTGTACATCATTTGCTTCTCCTGGCTTCTGACGAACCGGCACAACACTAATGATATCTCCGTTATCATCTACTAAGGAATCATGTGTTTTCGGTTTTGCTGCCTGCACATGCTGCGGTGCTGCGCCAGAATCCACCCAGCCGTTTCCTGAAGCCTCTGCACTTCCAGCCTGACCCCATGCTGCATTTCCGTCGTCTACAATAATTGTACTTGCTCCACCTACAACCTGAGTTGGAGTATGTGGTTTCTGTGGTGCAGCTGATGGTGTCGGATGCGGTTGTGGTGCTGGTTGAGGTTGTGGTGCCGGATGTGGTTGTGGCGCTGGCTGCGGGTGTGGCGCTTCTTTTGATTTTTCCATAGCAGCATTAATTTGTTCAGAATTTAATGCCACTGTACTCTCTTCCGCTTTAGGCGCATTGTTCGCTGCGTCTGCTGACGCCGTAATATCAATTCCCAGACCGCCTCCGCCGAGTCCGGAATTGTTGAGACTTGCCTGCCCGGCGGTAGGATTTGTCAATGTAGGTCCATTGCCGGTCGGATTGGACAGACTTGGTCCATTTCCCAAACCGCCAAGTCCTCCGGAAATTCCTTCCCCTGCCTTATTATCGCTTGGCGCCGGCTGAACTCCCGCTGCCTTCATCCGCTTCTTTTCTTCTAACTTTGCCATCTCCTCTGGCGAAATTGTACGGAATTGAGGTTTGGGGTTGCCGTTGGACGAAGCTGTGTTACTCGCTGCGGGAGTATTTCCTGCTGCTTTCTGATTAGCCGCCTCTTTTGCCGCTTTTTCTTTTTCAACTTGTGCTCTGATTGCTGCTATTAATGCTTCCGTTTGATCCATCTTTTTTTCTTGCACCCGCCTTTCTGCCTGAATCTTAGCCTCTTCCTCTGCTTTAAATCTGGCTCTCTGTTCTTCTTCCGCCTGTGCCTGCGCTAACCGTTTGGCCCGTTCCGCCGCAAGCTCCGGATTTTTCCTTGCCTCCATCTCTTCAAAAGCCAAAGCGCGCTGCCGCATTGCCTCCTGCTGCTTTCGTATTGCCTCTTTGGCTGCATCATTTTCTGTCCCCTGCTGTGATTGCGCCGTTGCTGTTCGTTCCGGAGCTGCGCCCATAGTACCGCTTTTCTGGTTCTGGTTATTCCGCCCCATAGAACTTCCCCCGCTATTTTTTAATTGAATCCCCATAATACATCATCTACTTTCTTTCAAATTGTCAAGTATATGAACCATACGATCTGATAAGATTATCCTAACCCGTAGCCATTCTCTCTTTGCCAATTTATCTGTAGGTCTATACATAACGCTTTCAAACTCATCTACAATCTCGATAGTCGGCTTTTCTTCTACTGCCACTTCTCCAGCCTTCTCCTGTACTGGTTCTGCCTGTATCTCTGTATCTATCGGCTCCGATTGTACTTCTGTTTCTATTGGCTCCGGTTGTACCTCCGCCTCGACCGGTTCCGGTTGTAATTCTGGTTCTATCAGTTCCGGTTGCAGTTTCGTTTCTATTGGCTCCGGTTGTACCTCCGCCTCGACCGGTTCCGGTTGTAATTCTGGTTCTATCAGTTCCGGTTGCAGTTTCGTTTCTATTGGCTCCGGTTGTACCTCCGCCTCGACTGGTTCCGGTTCCCCGGTTTCCTCTACTGCCGGTTCTTCCTGTGTCCATACATTTTCTACCAACGGTTCCTCGGCCTTCTCCTCGACCGGTTCCGGTTGTATCTCTACTTTCACTGGCTCCGGTTCTATCTCTACCGGTTCTGGTTGTATCATGTCTGGTTGCAGTTCTGCTTCTATCGGTTCCGGTTGTATCTCCGGTTGTATCTCCGTTTCTATTGGCTCCGGTTGTACTTCCGCCTCGACTGGTTCCGGTTCCCCGATTTCCTCTACTACCGGTTTTTCCTGTATCCATACATTTTCCACCAATGATTCCTCGGCCTTCTCCTCGACCGGTTCCGGTTGTATCTCTACTTTCACTGGCTCCGGTTCTATTTCTACCGGCTCTGGTTGTATCATCTCTGGTTGCAGTTCTGCCTCTATCGGCTCTGGTTGCGGTTCTGCTTCTACAGGCTTCGGTTCTATCGGCTCTGGTTGCAGTTCTGCTTCTACAAACTCCGGTTGTTCTTTCGCCTCAGCAAAAGGAGCTTCCTCCTGCGGGCTTACATCCTCAAATGCAAGAATCTGTTCCTGTGCATAGATATCTTCAACCTTGTAGGCGTCTTCCTGTCCGGTTTCCGTTCCCACATCCTGCGAAACATCACCTGCCGTCAACGCGTTATCCTCTTCTTTTTTATATATCTCAAAATCATAATCTTCTATTTCAAAACCATGATTCAGATAGCTTGCTTTAGATTCAAATTGTGTGGAATCTTCCCCTGTGTAATATTCCTTGTTGTCAATCATCTGCCGCAGCATATTGGCGGCATCCGGTGCATCCTCTTCCATCGCCGCATCCACATCTGAATGTACAACGGATATAAATCCCAACGACTCTAACGGTTCTTCTTCCTTCTCCGTCCACTCTGTCAGGAATCTCTCCTTTAACTCAGCATAGGTGCCCTCCACAACAATATCCGTATCCGGTGTGTTAGATTCATTATCCGGGACATTCTCTTCTTGTCCGGAAGCTTCCGATGTTGCTTCCTGTTCCTCAATATCCGGTTCCGCTTTGGCAGCCTTTTTCTGTCTGGCTTTTGCTTTTTTCTCTTCCTCTAACTGTAAAGACGCCTCTAAAGCTTCTAACTCCAGACGCTCGTATTCTTCCTTCTTAGCCTCAATATCTGCAATCTCTTTCTTTGACATGGCCTCTAAAGAATCCGGAATCAATGCATCCAATTCCTCATTCATAACGACCTGACCGACTGCACGTTTAGGCGGTTCTAATACGCTTTCAATAATCCCATCTACAATCTGGTTCTCTATATCCTGAGAAGACTGCGTCAGGGGCATCTCCATGTTCTCTAATACCTGCTTGGTGCCAACCGCTTCCCCTAAAGCATCCGTTGCCTTCTTCACATTATCCTTTACGGTCTCGGCCACAGACATTACCTGATTCTTTGCCTTGGCGGTGTCAATCTCTTTGACCGCCTTTGCCATCTGTCTGGCGGATTCTTTAATCTTGTCTGTGTCTATCCGTTTGGACAGCAGCTTTTCCAAAGCCGCTTCTCTTTCTTTTTTGAGCTGCTGCTCGGCTTCCTGCTGCTGGGCTTCCTTCTCCTTGGCCTCACTGTCAGTTTGGTGCTCCGTTTCCGAACTCATCAACTGCTCTGCCTCATTGATTATGTCCTGAACGCTGCCCTTTGTTTCCTCGTCTGAAGCCTTCTGTTTATCATCAGGAGTTTCTTCCTCCTTCGCAACCTCTTCATTCTTATTCTTCTTTCTGGAACGCTTGGGTTTATCCGGCTTCGTATCTACAATGGCGTCCTTATCCTCCGCCTCAACCAAAATCCTGGCCTCTGGGGGAAACATCCTTAAATGGTCCTTCTCTAAAAGCTGTTCCTCCTGCTTGATTAAGTCGCCAAAAAGAGCGGTATCTTCCTCCTGCTCTTCCTTGGGATAAACATAAAAATATTTATCCACATCCAATTTATCATCAATATAGGCAATTACCGGCTCAACATATATGGAATCCTTAAAATTTTCAAGAATGTACTGGCTCTCTTCTAACGCCTTGTCCTTCCGGTCCATCTTGTCATATAAGAGCACGGCCTCAAAATTCCACTTGTCCTCCGGCATCCGTTCCAAAATCGGAATCAAAATGGAGGCCAGTTCCTTCACGTCGGCGCCCTGTGCCTTTTTCATGACATATTCCACATAATCCTTCTGGATATCCTCCATACCGGAATTAAACTGGTACTGCTCATAATATTTCTCCGCCTTGGAAAAATAACCAAGCTCCAAATACAAAAGTATCAGCTCAAAAATAATCCGGTTGCCTTCCGGGGCCATCTGATGAGCCTTCAGCAAAATCTTCCGGCTGTCATAATATCGCTTGTTCTCGCGGAAAACCTCCCCGCTTATCCTTAAAAACTGCGGATTAATGGACTTGTCTAAGTTCTGCGTATCCAGAATCTCCAATGCCTCGGCAAACTTTTTCTCTTCTGCCAATTCTTTTATACGATTAATACTGGATATACTAATTCCCGTACTCACAAGCGTCACCTCATAATTTCACTTATTCTAGTTTAACATATTGAGAAATCTTTGACAATAAAAATCCGCCAATTAATCCCCCAATCAGGCCGCCAATATGCGCGGCATTGTCAATTCCGGCATCCGTCATGCCGTTATATATGGTAAGAATCGCCAGTATAGCCAGTCTTTTGGGCGTCATTGTGTCATGTTTCTCATGATTAATAATCAGCACGACAAACAATGCGCCGATTACGCCAAATATAGCGCCGGACGCTCCGGCGCTGACGACCTGCTCGCCTGCGTGCTGATAAGAAATCAGGGAAAGCACATTGCCTGCTATTCCGGAAAGAAAATACAGGATGAAATATTGCAGGCTTCCCAATCTCTGCTCTAACTGGCACCCTGCATAGGTCAACAAAATCATGTTATTCGCCAGATGACCTATGCCAAAATGCAGGAACATGCTTGTAATCATCTGGTACCATTTTCCCGCCATGACCGTTTCATTGCTCATAGCGCCCATGCGCAGCATAATATCTGTATCATAAACTGCAAAATAGCCCCCGTTTAGTAAAATGACCATTAGAAAAGCCAGCACGTTCAATACGACAATCGTTATATTTACAGGCGTCAGCCTGAATGTGGAAGTATCTGTTTTCTTTTCATTATATTGCGGTTTGGCGCTTAAATATTCATACAACCCATCAAAATCGGTAGACTGGTTTTCAAATACATAGATTTTGTTGGTATTTCTCGGCACAATCCAAAGGCCATGAATCCGCTCCACAATCAAATGGACATCCTCCGAAAACATGCCGTCCGTTGTCATCAAAATATTCAAAATACCAACCGGCTTACGATACTTTGCGGTTGCCTTGAACCGGAGCTCCGAATTAAGCTGCTGGTATCTCTCAACGACTCCTTCCATGTATGTTGCCGCTGTCTCCGCATCCGCATGTTCCAATAGCCGCCTAATGGTAACGACAAATACCTTTTCTCCTGTCTTTCGGACAAACACATCGGCATATTCTTCTCCATACGGCCGGTAACCCTTCTTAGACAAAAGCTCTATGATATTCTTTCTTGTCATAGATTCCTCCTTTACATACAACGAAAGTGACTGATTGTTGTTCAGTCACCTTCGTTGTATTCTTCGTTCTGCTCCGGTTACCAGATAAAACACAACCGCCATACGGGTCTGTCTTAATTCTCAAATACCTTGATTACCTTGTCTAATACCGTACCGGTCATGTCGCCTCTGGTCTTCTCATATTGTAAGCCGGATTCCATAATCTCTAAAAGCTCCATACGGTACTTAGCGTCAATGGCTCCCTGCTTGATATATCCCATCAATACATCCTTCATGGCAGATACATTGGGAAGTCCCTTCATCTGATTGCACATTTCTTCGTAATTAAATCCGATATTCACCTTCAAATCTTCTTCTTTTCTTCCGCAGATTGCACATTCCTCATCTCCGGCAGCATTGATATAACCACAGTTGCAAAGCCATGTTGTTCCGTCGGATTTGTAGCGTTCTACCGCATCCTTACCTCTCTTCTCCTTTAAGCTGATTAAGGATCTTCCGCTCATAGACACATCAATCGGATCTGTATCCGGCGCAAACACGCCCTTGGAGGTAACATATTTCTGAATATAAACCTTTACATCCTTAATCAACTGGATATCCTTCATCGGCAGTTTGCACTCCACAAACTCCGCCTGTAATCTGGAAACATTATTCTTCTCAAAGACAAAATCAATTCCCTGCAGCAAAAGCTTCTCCTCATAGTAATTCGTCAGCTCAATATCACAGCGAACCGTCCGAATCTCGTCCTGGTTATAGTTATAAAATGTAGGAGCAATCTTTACCACATTGTCTTCTCCTGCCAATGTAACCTCTACAGGTCTTGGCATCAGCATATTGTAATAGTTGCTGACATAAATCTTAGAACTGATCACTTTATGGATATCCTGCTTCTTGCGGATTCGCACTGCCGTACCGGTTGCCACCGTACCAACAGAATTATTGGAAAATCCCATGTTGTTGATTGCCACGCCGATAATTGCATTGGCGCCCTTATTCTCTGCCACCTGAATCAGATTCTCAATCGCATTCTCGCTGGCATTCTCCAGCTTGTTTGTAAATGCGGTGCTCTCCTGCGCCGTCCACTCGGCCAGATTAGAAGATAACTCCTTCAAAAAATTGGAACTCAGTGCAATCTGTCCGCTGACAAATCCAAGATATTCCACCACCTCATAACCCTCAAAGCCATTGCCGGTTGTCAATTTAATCTCTGCCATATTATAATCCTCCCAAATCAAAATCTGATATTTATTATAGCACATTTGGTGTCATTAACAAGCATTTTTTATATATTTTAAGCAATTTTTTTGCATTTTTTGTATATTTTACACTAAACTATCTGCTCTCTGTTTTTCCTTTTCATTTTCTGATATAATATTTGAATGTTTATGAAATGCTTTACACCAGATTATGGTTAAAATGATAACAGACAGAGAGGAACCACGCACCATGACCATTGATTTTCACGCACATATTTTTCCGGATAAAATCGCAGAAAAAACCATTCATTCCATGGAAAAGCAGGCCGGCATCAATGCCTTTTATCCCGGCTGCCTGTCCGGGCTCAAACAGTCCATGAAAGAGGGAGAGATTGATTACAGCGTTGTGCTGCCTGTTGTCACCAAACCCGCCCAGTTTGAGAGCATCAACCGCTTTGCGGCAGGCATCAACGGCAAAGACGGCATTTTTTCCTTTGGCGGGATTCACCCCGACAACGAGGATATTCCGGAAAAGCTTGCCTATATCCGTTCCCTGGGCCTTAAAGGCATCAAGTTACACCCGGACTATCAGGGGCCAACCTACATTGACGATTCCCGATATATCAGAATCTTAAAAGAATGTATCCGGCAGGATTTGTGCTGCGTTATCCACGCCGGAATGGACGTGGGCATTCCCGTACCCATCCACTGTCCGCCGGACCGGGCCTATCTTATGCTAAACGAAGTGTTAAAGGACTGCCGGAAGGATTCTAAAATTATCTTAGCCCATATGGGCGGTCATATGCAGTGGGAGCTGGTTGAAAAAATGTTAGTCGGACAGAATGTGTATTTTGACCTGGCCTACAGCATCAAAGAAATTGACAGAAACACCCTGCTCCGCATTATCAAAAAGCACGGGACAAAGCGGATTCTCTTTGCCACGGATTTTCCCTGGAGCAGCCAGAAGGAATCCGTCCGGTTTGTAAAGTCGCTTCCCCTGCCCCAAAATGATATCGACGACATTCTGTACCGGAACGGGGCCGGACTGCTGGGACTTTGAACTTCTTTAGCTAATCCATTTTCTGCCGTTTGGGATATTCGGTATCCCAAAAGAAAACGCGGACAGACAGATGAGCCGTCAGGGCAACGGTTTGGGGCTGCGGTTTTCGTAACGGTAAAAATAATATTCCAAATCAAAATAGGTATGCTCGTCGCTGTCACCGGTAAGCTCCCAGCCGGGCTCGTTATCCAGATTGGGAAAATATTTGTCCGCCTGATAGCTGTAATCGATCTTTGTCACATGCGCCGTATCACAGTATTCTAACATCATGCGGTAGACGCTTTCCCCGCCGATAATATAGATCCGGCTGCTGTCGTATTTTTTCAGTTCTTCGCACAATTCCTCTTTGGAATGGACGACAACGGCGTCCTTTGCCTGAAAATCCGGATTGCGGGACAGGATAATATTGATCCGCCCTTTTAAGGGGAGACCGTTGGGAAATTCCGCCAGCGTCTTTCTTCCTAAAACCACCACATTTCCCATGGTGGTCTCCCGGAAAAATTTCTGGTCTTCCGGAATACGCACTAATAATTTGCTGCCATTGCCAATGGCCCAGTTTTTATCCGCTGCTACAATTAACTGCATATCTGCTTCCTCCTGAAATCAGTCCGTTTTGCTCATTATTTGTCTGCTAATCTTTAATAAACCGGCTGCAATTTCACACTGCAATCGGGATATTTTCAATCTGCGGCCCGGCCTGATAATTCTCAATAGTAATATCGTCAGTCGTAAACTGATAAAAATCCTTAATCTCCGGATTCAGCGTAACCTTCGGTGCCGGATAGGTGGGGCGTTTAATCAGTTCTTTCACAATGTCAATGTGCCGGTCATAGATATGGGCGTCGGCGATAACATGAACCAGCTCCCCCGGTTCCATGTCGCAGACCTGCGCCAGCATATAGACAAGAAGTGCATATTGCACCACATTCCAGTTGTTCGCCGCTAATATATCCTGGGACCGCTGGTTCAAAATGGCATTCAGCGTCAGCTTATCCTGCCCCGGCTTTTTGGTCACATTAAAGGTGACGCTGTAAGCGCAAGGATACAAATTCATCTCATACAAATCTGCATGGACATAAATATTCGTCATAATGCGGCGGCTGTAGGGATTATGTTTAAGGTCATAGATTACCCGATCCACCTGATCCATCATTCCCTCTTTGTACTGGTGCTTTACGCCCATTTGATAACCGTAAGCCTTCCCGATGGAGCCGTTCTCATCTGCCCACTCATCCCAGATATGGCTTTTTAAATCGTGAACATTGTTGGACTTTTTCTGCCAGATCCAAAGCATCTCATCCGCAGCAGATTTGATATAGGTCTTCCGCAGGGTGATAGCAGGAAACTCCTTAGACAAATCGTACCGGTTCACGACCCCGAACTGCTTAATGGTGTAGGCAAAGCTGCCGTCCTCCCACTTAGGCCGTACCTTCTCTCCTTCCGTGCTGTAACCATTCTCTATAATGTCCGTACACATTTTTATAAATAAATCGTCTGCGTAGCTCATACTTCCTCCTTACCGCATAGAAAAACTGCTGCAACAAGAGAATGTCCATTCCCATGAACCATCACCCTTCCGGGTGTCCCTTCCTGCAGCAGTCCATATATTCTACACTGCCTCGTCTACATAATTGCCCTTTGTTGCTTCCTGTTCATAAGATTTCTGATTCTGGCTGAACGGGTCCTCCCCATATGTCCGCATAACTGTTCTGGTTGTGCCCCCGGCTATGTAGGTTCTTCCACATTCCGGACAGACTGCCGTCTTGAGGGAAACCGTAGCGGACACTAACTCTTTGCCCGGTTTGCTGCCCTCCGCCCTGGCATTGGCAACATGCTCTAACTCATGGGACATCACTTTGGAATAGGAATCCCCCGGAGAAATCTTGCCCGGCGTTTTAAAGGAAACCATCTCGTCCGAGCCGTCCTGATATCTTCTGTTCTTACAGGTCTGACACTCCACAGGCCTTACCTTGCCGGAGCTGTCTACCGTATTGTCCGTATTAATCGGCGTAACATAGTCCGTATTGGACACCGGCACAATATAACGATTGCTCATTCCCACAGAATCTATCATGGTATCACTTCCTTTTATCAATCATATACAAAAACAAATTTGTTATATTTTAACACATTCTAAAAAGGCTTCCAAGCCTTTTTTGATATCTTCGTAAGTTTTTTCAAAATTTCCCGTATACCATGGGTCCGCCACATCCCGTTTTTCGTCGGTAAAGTCCAACAGACGGCATATTTTATGCTCCGGATCGCCCCCGCAGATTCTCACCGAATTTCGGATATTCATGGAATCCATGCAGATTAAATAATCATACTTCTGATAATCCGTCCTTCTAAGCTGCACCGCGTACTTCCCCTCACAAGATATGCCAAACTCCGCTAACTTGTTCTTCGTTCCCGGATGTACAGGATTGCCATGGCCATTCCAGATTTCTTCCGTACTGGTGGCGGCGGACTGAATGAAAAACTGACGGGCTGTGCCTTGCTTATTTACCATGTCTTTTAATAAAAATTCTGCCATGGGGGAACGGCATATGTTGCCGTGGCAGATGAAAAGTATTCTAATCATAAGGGTTTCTCCTCTTGATATGCCTTGATATGCCCCGTTTTGCATTTATTGTCCGGGTCTCCGGCACTCAAATCATTTTATGCATTTGACACACTTTATGCCCTATCTTGGCATATCATATCCCTGTGTAGTAGTCAAATCGTAGTCAAATAGGGGGTGTGCAACTACTCCAATTTTGCCCTAGGGGTGTTCACTTTTTAACAATACCCCTACTTGCAATTAGGATTATACCATAACAAAATCTATTTTCCCATCGAAAAAGCAGCTGACAGAATGGAATCTACCGACTGCATATATGTGTTTATTCTCTTCTAAATCTCAAAATATCTGTTCAATATATGATTTTTTAACAGATTTTCAACTATCGTTCTTGACATCTTCTACAACTTCAGATGAATTTATCAATTTCAATAATTTCTTATACAGTACATCTGAGTTCAGTAATTTAGTCTAATTTCCACCATTTCTCGCTTTTAACCAATTATTAAAACAGACAGGGCACTTAGGAAGATTTTTATCTTTATTTAATTCTTTGTCTAATTGTATCAGCTTGTTATCGTTTCCCCAACATGTGGAACAGTATCGTATTTCAGGCGAATCACCTGCTAGGGTAACATAATTTCCATCTTCATGTCTCACTATCTTCCTTTGTTGCTCAAGTTGCTTTTTTAGTGCTCTATTTTCATCTTGAATTTCAGATATTGCTAATCTAATATCAATAAGCTTGTTTACCATCTCAAGATTCTGTTGCTCTCTTGCTTCTTCAATTAAATCTCGAACTAACTGATATAAATCCATAATCATATTCACACACCTCGTTATCACTTAATAATGCTATCTTTAATTGGTATCCATCGTTTTCAAATCAACTTATCCCTATCCTGCCCATTATACAGAAATCTCCTAACTTCCATAACCAAATCATCCGGATTATCATCTATTACAACATAATAAACCACATAATTCTCTACATAAATACGATAATAGGGATACTTACGCTCCCTGACAGAATGATATGGTTCAAAAGATTCTGCCACTGGAAGACGTTCCATAATAGCCTCTTCTACTTTATTCAATAAGTCATTTGCCGCTTTGGGATTCTTTAGTACCTCAGCAATATAAGTAACCTTTTCATAAAGGTCCTCGTAAAAAAGCGACAGATAACTCAATCTGTACTTTTTACTGGGCATTGATTTTCCTCCGCAATTTTCCGAAAACTTCTTCATGGCTCATCCGCTCCGTATCTTCTGCCGCAAGCCTATCTGCCTTATCCA
>CANREG010000072.1 GCA_947629565.1 uncultured Lachnospiraceae bacterium | reverse complement strand
TAAAATTTGACATCAAAAAAGCAGACCACAAGCGGTCCGCAAGGTATTTTTTATTTATTCAACTGTCAAACTTCCGGATAATTTTGTGAACTGCCCAAGGATTTCTTTACTTTTACAAAAAAACGTGGTACTCTCTTAAAGATGTTGAAAGTCGGCAGAATACAAATGTGATATGGTATAAGTACAATTAAAGGAGAACAGTGATGAAAAGAAAAAAAATATCAGCCATAGGAGCGGCTTTTTTAATGACAGCAGCGTTGTTGACCGGATGCGGTAAGGGAACTTCCAAGTATCTGATGGATATCCAATATTCCGATTATGTTACATTATGCGATTATAAGGGAGTGGAAGCTACAAAGGTTAATTTTGAAATTACAAAGGATCAGATACAGGATCAGATTGACATGGACTTATACGACTACGTTACCTATGATCCCATTACGGACCGGGGCGCGCAGGAAGGCGATTATGTCAATATTGATTATGCTGCCTCAATGGATGGCGCTGAGTCGGAGGATTATTCCGGCGAGGGGGAAGACGCTATGATCGGAGAGGGCTTTTTATATCCGGAGATGGAGGATGCTTTAATTGGCATGAAGACCGGAGAAACAAAAGACGTAAAGGTAACGCTGGCCGAAGACTTTGCCATGGCAGATGAGGATGTTGGCAAAGAGCTATCCGTAAAGGTCACCTTAAATGAAATCAGTAAAGAAAATCTGCCTGAATACAATGAGGAATTTGTAAAGGAAAATACAGATTATGACACTATGGAGAAGTATGAAGAATCTGTTAAAGACGAATTGACAAAATCCTCTGAGGAAGAATATAAATCTGTTGCCGTGGAAGATATTATGGCATTTTTAGTGGATAATTCAGATTTTAACGGATATCCCCAGGAACTATATGACAGCTGTAAAGAAAACTATGACAGCGCCAATGAATATTACGCCTCCATGTATGGTATGGAACTGGATGAATATCTCGATTTGTTTGGATTAGACGAGGCAACCCAGGAGCAGGAAATATTAGACAGTGTGAATTACGAGTTAGTAGTGGGCGCTATTGCCCAGGCGGAGGGAATCGACTGTACGGATAAAGAAGTTAAGGATTTTATTGATGAGGTTTATGAAGATTACGGCTATGACAGCGCGGAAGAATTTTCAGAGGACTATACGGATGAAGAGATAGGCTACGAGCTTCTCTATGAAAAGGTTACGGATTTTCTGTATGAGAATGCTACGTTCAAGGAGATTTCAGAGGAAGAATATTTAAAACAGCAGGAAGAAGAATATGAGGCGGATGAAGAAGAGGGAGAGGTTGACGAATCGGAGGTTGACGAAGAAACAGACGAAGAAGTGACTGAAGAGGAAGATAGTACGAAAGAAGAGGAGACGGACGCTGGCGAAGAGACAGATATTGAGGTGTCAGAGCCGGCGGAA
This sequence comes from uncultured Lachnospiraceae bacterium, assembly GCA_947629565.1. Classification (GTDB taxonomy): domain Bacteria; phylum Bacillota; class Clostridia; order Lachnospirales; family Lachnospiraceae; genus CAG-590. Next base: position 10,885 of record CANREG010000072.1, on the reverse strand, counting down.
CAGACCTCAGAGACGGAATAATACCGGAATATGAGTTTGGGGTATTGCCAGAGAAATGTTCCTGTGTTACACTAAATGGGAATTGAATATGAACGGGGAGCTTGTGATGCAGGCTGAGAGGAAGTCATCAACTTCGACCCGCAACCTGATTTAGGTAATGCTAACGTAGGGATTCAGATCGTGTATGATTATTTTGGTACAGGGTATATTAAGGAGCTCTTTGCACAGGCAGGGGGCTCTTTTTATAAGGACTGTGGCTGAGAAAATGAAAAAGGAGGAATTAAGATGGACTACACAACGCAGATGGATGCCGCCAGAAAGGGTATCATTACGGAGCAGATGAAGGCGGTTGCGGAGTATGAGAATATACCGGCAGAGGAGATTAGGGAGCTGGTGGCAAAGGGACAGGTGGCGATTCCGGCCAATAAAAATCATACCTGCCTAAAGCCCTATGGCATTGGGACCAGGCTGAAAACCAAAATCAATGTGAACCTGGGAACCTCAAAGGACTGCCTTGATCTCGATGTGGAGATGGAAAAGGTAAAGGAGGCGGTGCGGCTGGGGGCAGAATCCATTATGGATTTAAGCTCTTTCGGGGATACCCGGCAATTCCGCACAAAGCTTACCGGAGAGTGCAGCGCCATTATCGGCACCGTACCAATCTATGATGCGGTAGTATATTACAATAAGGCGTTGAAGACCATTACCGCCAGAGAATGGATTGACATTGTGAAAATGCATGCCGAGGATGGGGTGGATTTTATGACCATTCACTGCGGAATTAACCGGGATACGGCAAAGAAGTTCAAACAATCCGGACGGCATACCAATATTGTTTCGCGGGGAGGCTCCATTATTTTTGCATGGATGGAGCTGACCGGTCAGGAGAATCCGTTTTTTGAATACTTTGACGAGATTTTGGATATCTGTCAGGAGTATGATGTGACGTTAAGCTTAGGAGACGCCTGCAGGCCCGGCAGCATTGAGGATGCCGGAGATATTTCCCAGATGCAGGAGTTAGTGGCGTTAGGGGAACTGACAAGACGGGCATGGGATAAAAATGTTCAGGTTATGATTGAGGGACCGGGGCATATGCCATTAAATCAGATCCGCGCCAACATGGAAATCCAGCAGACGGTCTGCAAGGGAGCGCCGTTTTATGTGTTAGGGCCCTTAGTCACAGACGTGGCGCCGGGCTATGACCATATTACTTCGGCTATCGGCGGAGCCATTGCGGCCACCTACGGCGCGTCCTTCTTATGCTATGTCACGCCGGCCGAGCATCTGCGCCTGCCGACGGTAGAAGATGTAAAGGAAGGAATTATGGCCTCTAAGATTGCCGCCCATGCGGCGGATATTGCAAAAGGGGTTCCCGGCGCAAAGGACTGGGATTACAAAATGAGCGAGGCAAGAAGGGAGCTTGACTGGGAAAAGCAGTTTGCGCTGGCCATGGACGGCGAAAAGGCAAGGGCTTACCGGGCCTCCTCCACGCCGGAGCGGGAGGATACCTGTACCATGTGCGGAAAGATGTGCGCGGTTCGCAATATCAATAAGATTCTGCGGGGCGAAGATGTAGACATTATGGATTAGGCATATTCAATTCTTAAGGGCGGCATAACCTTTAGGGTTAGGGGACTGTCCGCTCTGCAAATAAATTTGCGAATATTTAGGAAAAGAGGAAAATGCAGATGAAGATGATTGTTGAGAATGTGAGAAAGAATGTGCCGTTAGTACATTTTATTACGAATTATGTGACGGTAAATGATGTGGCAAATATGATGCTTGCCTGCGGCGGTTCGCCGATTATGAGCGATGAGGTTAAGGATGTGGAAGACATTACTTCTATCTGTAATGCTACCGTAATCAATATCGGTACCCTTAATCAGAATACCATTGAAGGCATGGTGGCTGCGGGGAAGAAGGCGAATGAGCTGGGGCATCCTGTGATTTTAGACCCGGTGGGCGCGGGGGCTTCCGGACTTCGGACGGAAACCACATTCCGTGTGTTGAAGGAGATTAAATTTTCCGTAATCAGGGGAAATATTTCCGAGATAAAGACGGTGTACGCAGGCAGCGGTTCCACCAGGGGCGTGGACGCAGATGCGGCGGATGCTGTGGATGAGAGTAATTTACAACAGACCGGCGAGTTTGCTAAGGAGTTAAGCAAACGGACCGGCGCCATTATTGCCATTACGGGCGCCATTGATATTATCGCCGATGAAAATCGTGTGTTTGCAGTGCGCAACGGGGTTGCCATGATGTCAAGAATTACCGGAACCGGTTGTATGTTAGACGGCGTGATTGCCGGGTATGTAGCGGCAAATCCGGACAGGGCGTTAGAGGCGGTGACAGCGGCCATTGCAGCGGAAGGTCTTTGCGGTGAAATAGCTGCTAAGAAGGTTCAGGAAGAGGGCAGCGGGACTTCAAGCTTCCGTATGCACTTAATCGACGCCATGAGCCTGTTAGACGGCGAGACGCTTGCAAAGGGCGCAAAGGCAGAGCAGATATAGGAAAGAGGGCAGAAGATTGAAAGCATTTACCAAACAGGAAATCAGGGAAGCCATGTGCCTTTACGCCGTAACGGATTCCCAATGGCTGGCAGGAAGGACGCTGCCGGAGGTGGTAAAGGAAGCCATTGAGGGCGGAGCCACCTTTATGCAGCTTCGGGAAAAGGAAATGGCGTATGAGGAATTTCTTACGCTGGCGAAGCAGGTAAAGAATGTGACGGATACATACCATATTCCTTTTGTGATTGATGACGAGATTGATCTTGCAAAGGAGGCGGACGCCGACGGCGTGCATATCGGGCAAAGCGACAGGGCGCTAACTGAGGCCAGAAAAATTCTGGGTCCGGATAGGATAATCGGCGTGTCAGTCCAGACAGTGGAGCAGGCATTGGAGGCGGAACGGGGCGGCGCAGACTATCTCGGCGTGGGTTCCATTTTTACAACCTCCACCAAGCTGGACGCAGACGCAGTTACGCCGGAAACGCTGCGGGCAATCTGCGATGCGGTATCGATTCCGGTAGTGGCCATTGGCGGTATCGGAAAAGACAACCTGCTTAAGCTGCGGGGTACCGGTATTGACGGCGTGGCAGTGGTGTCCGCCATATTTGCGGCAGAGGATATCAAAGGCGCCGCTAAGACGCTGCGGGAACTGGCAAAGCAGCTTACCTGTTAAACTGTTGCCGGAATTAGCAAAGCAGCTTACTTGTTAGACTGCTGCGGGAATTGGCAAAGCAGCTTACCCATTAAACTGCCGGGGCAGCGTATGGTTTCCGGCGGCATGAAATAAAAAGTGATAGATTATAGGATGGATGAGATATGTATTCCAATATTATCTTTGATGTAGACGGCGTTTTGCTTGATTCCATGCCCATATGGGCAGATTCTGCCAACCTTTATTTGAAAGAGGTGCATGGAATCGACGCTCCGCCGGAATTGGATCGGCATTGCGCAACCATGAGTCTGTTAGAGGCCGGAGAGTATATCCGGTCTCTTTATCCCCAGATTGCTTTATCTCCTAGAGAACTGGCTGACGGGGTGGCAGAATTTATCAGAGAACGGTATATCAGGGTTCCCGAAAAGCCGGGTATGGCAAAGACGGTACGGGCGTTAAAGGAGGCGGGCTATACGCTGTATCTTGCCACAGCCTCCGAAGAAGAAAATGTAAAGGGAGCCTTAAGTAATCTGGGGGTATGGGATTGCTTTCAGGATATCTTTACCTGTACGGAGATTGGGTTCAGCAAAAATTATACCGAATATTATGAGCAGGTGGCGGAACGAATCGGCTGCCCCTGCCGGGAGTTAGTCATGGTGGAGGATTCCCTTCACTCCATGATTACCGCCAAAAAAGCCGGTCTGGTTGTGGCGGCCGTATATGAGGCGGCCTCCGCTCATCAGGAGGGGGAGATTTTAAAGGTCTGTGATGTGTATCTTAAGCGTTTGTCAGAGCTTCCACCGTATTTAAGCCAACTGTCGCAAAACCTTTAACCTTTGATTTGATACAGAAAATGAATTTCCAAATGCCATGCATTTATCACAGGAAGGAGGAGAGAGATGCACACGGTATTGAGTATTGCCGGTTCCGACTCTAGTGGCGGCGCCGGTATTCAGGCGGATTTAAAGACTGTTACCTGTCTTGGCGCCTACGGCATGACCGTAATCACAGCAATTACAGCCCAGAATACAACCGGGGTATCCGGCATGGAAACGGTTTCTCAAAAGCTGGTGGCAGCCCAGATGGACGCCGTCTTTACGGATATTCCGCCGGAGGCGGTAAAGCTAGGCATGATTCCCACGCCGGAGCTTATGGAGGTTATTTGCCGTAAACTTACGGCGCATAAGGCAAAAAATATTGTGGTCGATCCTGTGATGGCGGCTACCAGCGGCAGTCTGCTTATGGAGGAACGGACGGTCCAAACCCTCAAAGAACAACTGCTGCCGTTGGCAGATATCGTTACCCCCAATATCCGCGAGGCGGAGATCTTAAGCGGCGTATCTATAGAGGACAGAAAAGATATGGAGGAAGCGGCAGAACGGATTGCGGTGTATGCTTCCGGGGCAGTTCTTGTAAAGGGCGGGCATTTAAGCGGACGGGCAGATGATTTGCTGTATTATAAAGGAAAGCGCATATGGATTTCCGGTGAGCGGATTGCCAGTAACAATACCCATGGAACAGGCTGTACCCTGTCCTCCGCCATTGCCACATTTCTTGCTATGGAATATTCCATGGAGGAGAGTGTGCGAAGGGCAAAGGCGTATGTTGCCAAAGCTATCGGGGCCGGACTGAATCTCGGCAGGGGTAGTGGTCCGTTGTGGCATAATCATGCCATTTTTAAACAGGTCTGATTGTACCATAGAGGGTTGCGAAACGCCCTAAAACTGAATTATACTACACACATAGAACAATTACCATAAGCAGGTTTTTTATGCCCGCCGGTACTTAGGTGGTGCAAGGCAGCACCTTATGTACCGCTGCGTGGCATAACCAAGCGCAAGCGTACCTGCGTTGGTATTGTTCTATGTGTGTAATATTGATAGTACTAAAAGGCGTTTTACAATCATACTTGAAAAAGCAAAAGAAAAGGGTGAGGATGAAATGACGAAGAAACAGAGAGCGATGGAAATAATTGAACTGTTGAAAAAAGAATATCCGGATGCAGGCTGCACCTTAGACTATGACGACGCATGGAAGCTGTTAGTCAGCGTCCGCTTAGCGGCCCAGTGTACGGACGCCCGGGTGAATGTGGTAGTGGAGGGGCTTTATGACCGGTATCCGACGGTAGAGGCGCTGGCAAAGGCTCCGGTAGAGGAGATAGAAAAGATTGTCAAGCCCTGCGGATTAGGGCACAGCAAGGCAAGGGATATCAGCGCATGCATGAAGGTTTTACTGGAGGAGTATGGCGGAAGGGTGCCAGAGGATTTTGACGCTTTGCTAAAGCTGCCGGGGGTAGGCCGGAAAAGCGCCAATCTTATTATGGGAGATGTGTTTGGCAAACCGGCTATTGTCACTGATACCCACTGTATCCGTCTGGTAAACCGGTTCGGTTTGGTGGATGGCATTAAGGAGCCGAAAAAGGTGGAGATGGCTTTATGGAAAATCATTCCCCCGGAGGAGGGGAGCGATTTCTGCCACCGTCTTGTATATCACGGCAGGGCGGTCTGCACCGCCAGGACCAATCCGGACTGTGAAAATTGCTGCCTTAAAGAGGTGTGCAAAAAGGTGGGCGTACATGCCAAATAATTGTCTGGCCGGTTTCATAAGGCTATGGTTGTGAAGTACAAAAAGGTGGGTATACACGTTAAATAATCGTGGCATATATTGGGAAAATGAATTATAATAAATGCAGCATATAAGGATGGGAGGGTGAAGCGTGTATCTGGTATTTGATGTTGGAGGAACCTTTGTCAAATATGCCATTATGACTTCTGAAGGCGAGGTGTTGGACAAGGGAAAGACGCCGACCAGGAACAAACCGGGGGAGGGCGTGGAGGATTTTTTGGATTCCCTTGAGGAAATTTATGTCCGGTATCGGGAGCAGTATGAGATTGAGGGCATTGCCGCCGGATTGCCGGGACAGATTGATGTGGAAGAGGGCATAGTCTATGGGGGCGGCGGAATCCCCTATCTTGACGGCGTCAGGCTGCAGGAGTTGCTTTCCAAGCGGTGCGGCAATATACGGGTTTCCCTTGAAAATGACGGAAAATGCGCGGCGCTGGCGGAGGTATGGAAGGGCAACGCCAGCGAGGCGAAGAACGCTGTGGTGCTGGTCTTTGGCACAGGCATTGGCGGCGGCATCATTATTGACCGTAAGGTCCATAGAGGCGAGCATTTATTGGCAGGCGAGGTGTCGTTCTGTCTGCTGGATATGGACAGGAAGGCATTGGAGAATATTGAGCCGGTAGAGGAAATGAAAACCGTAGAGGAAGAATATGAAAAGTGTTACTATCTTCAGTCCGCCCAGTGCGCCACAGGCGCTTTAGTGTACCGGGTGGCTTCCGCCAAGGGGCTTTCGCTGGAGGAAGTGGACGGGGAGAAAATCTACCAGTGGGTTGGTGAGGGCGACAGGATTACGATAGACATTTTAGAGGAGGCCTATTTTGATATTGCAAAACTTTGCGTGAACCTGTATGTGAGCTTTGACCCGGATGTGATTCTCATTGGCGGAGGCATCAGCGCCCAGCCTGCATTTTTCGAGGGCATTAACCGGTATGTGGAGCAGTTAAAAAAAGTCACCAAGGTATACCGGCATCTCAAGTTAGATGTCTGTAAATTCAGGAATGATTCCAATTTACTGGGGGCATTATATCATTTTAAGCAGAAGTATTCGGAAATATAAGGAGGACAAACCATGATTATAACAAAACAAAAGGCGCTGCCGGAGGATTTTTTGTGGGGAGCGTCCACCAGCGCATATCAGGTGGAGGGGGCAAATTTATCCCATGGAAAGGGCCCGAGTATTCAGGATATTAAAAAGGTGCCGGAGGGCACCAGTGAATTAGATGTCTGCGCAGATTTTTATCATCACTATAAGGAGGATATTGCCCTGATGGGGGAGATGGGCTTTAAGACCTTCCGTTTTTCCATTGCATGGTCAAGAATCCTGCCGGAGGGCGCAGGAGCCGTCAATCAGGAGGGAATTGATTTTTACAGCAATGTCATAGACGAGTGCTTAAAGCAGGGCATAGAGCCTCTAGTTACCATGTTCCATTTTGACCTGCCTGCGGCCTTGGAGAAAAAGGGCGGCTGGTCCAGACGGGAGAGTGTAGACGAGTTTGTGAATTTTGCAAAGATTCTCTATGAGAACTATGGGGACAGGGTAAAATACTGGCTGACCATTAACGAGCAGAATATGCTGACCTTGGTGGGGGAGATGATTGGAACTTGTAATTTGGAGGGAGTTGCCAACAAATATAAGAAATTGTATCAGGAGAATCATCATATGCTGCTGGCCCAGGCAAAGGCCATGAAGCTGTGCCATGATATGCTGCCGAATGCAAAGATTGGCCCAGCTCCTAATATTTCATTGGTCTATCCTGCAAGCTGCAAGCCGAAGGATATTCTGGCGGCGCAGAACTTTAATGCAATCCGCAACTGGATGTATCTGGATATGGCTGTGTTTGGAAAATACAATAATCTGGTATGGAAATTTTTGGAGGAGCATGACGCCCTTCCGGATATAGAAGAGGGGGACATGGAAATTATGGCTGCCGCCCACCCGGATTTTATCGGGTTTAACTATTATTCCACCGCAACGGTAGAGTGGGATAACGGAGAGGTAAGGGAGGCAGTGTTTGAAAACCAGCAAAGCGGCGGCAGTGAGCCGGGCGTATTCCGGAACTTTGCCAATCCGAACCTGCCCCATACGGAGTTTGGCTGGGAGATTGACCCCGACGGATTTCGGGCTACCATGCGCGAGATATACAGCCGCTATCATCTGCCGATGATTGTTACGGAAAATGGACTGGGCGCCTATGACAAGCTGACGGAGGACGGGAAGATTCACGACAGCTACCGCATTGAATATCTCCGCCGCCATATCGAGCAGATTAAGCTGGCGGTCAGCGAGGGCGTGGAGATGATGGGTTACTGCCCATGGTCTGCCATTGATTTGATTTCTACCCATGAGGGCATGGTGAAACGCTACGGCTTCATCTATGTGAACCGGGATGAGTTCGATTTGAAGGATATGGCCCGTTACCGCAAGGATTCCTTCTATTGGTACAAGAAGGTAATTGAGACTAACGGGGCGGATTTGTCGGATTAGTTGTGTAGGGGAGGCATTATTTTGTGCGCATTTTGGCAAGAAGTGCCTCCTTTAATATGCTCTTTGGGGAGGCAAATCCGGTGGAAATTATTTTTGTAGGGAAAAAGTAGAGATTTATATAATATAATGTTTGGCAATAACCTGATTTCAATTAGGATGTTATGGAAAGAATAAGAGATAAGCAGGAGGCGCCGGATGAGAGAAACAATTCTGGTGGTGGATGATGAGGCGGGCATCCGCACCATGTTAAAACAGGTTTTAACCATGGAGCATTATATGGTGTATACTGCGGCAAACGGCGGGGAGGCATTGGAATGTATAAGTCGGCTTATGAGCAAGGAGCATATGACGGCGGGGCGGGATGGTATTTTTCCGGATGAGGATACGGCGGGACCGGATTGTATCTTATTGGACGTCAATATGCCGGATATGGACGGCTATGCCCTTTGTAGCCGGATTCGGGAGTATGTGGCCTGTCCGATTTTGTTTGTGACTGCCCGGATTGAGGAGGAAGACAAGGTGCAGGGGTTCCGCTGCGGTGGAGATGATTATATTGAAAAGCCGTTTAGCCTTGTGGAGTTAAAGGAACGGATTGCCGCCCATATAAGGCGGCAGCAGCGCGGAACGGACAGTCAGGCAGTCGGATTCAGGGGAGCATTTACTATTTCTTATTCGAAGCGGCAGGTATGCTTTGGGACAGAGACGATTCATTTTACCAAAAGTGAATATGAGATTGTGGAGCTGTTAAGCCGGAACCGGAACCAGGTCTTTACCAAAGAAATGATTTATGAGCATTTGTGGGGTTTTGACAAGGACGGCGAGAGCAGCATCATTACGGAGCATATCCGCCGGATACGCAGAAAGCTTTCGGAATATACAGCGGATACGGTGATAGAAACAGTCTGGGGAGTGGGATATCGATGGATTGGGTAGAGGCTTTATATGAAAAATGGCGGTTAAGATTTAAAAATTTTTCCCTGAAAAAGACCATGATGATGTACCTGCTTGCTGCCATACTGATTATGTGCTTAGCTGTGGGGGCGACTTTGATGTTTTGCGAAAGCTGGAAGGGGATGTTAAAATCCCTGTACCAGATTGACGAAAATTACCGCTATATAGGGGAGGGCGGTTTTGTGGTTTATTATAAAGATGACAGGACGGTCCAAATCGTGAATGGCTCGGCAGTGGAGATGAAGCCGGGAGATTGGAAACTTTACGATGCCCTGAATATGTGGGAATGGATTTGTATTCCTGTGTATGTGATTGCAGGCGTGTATCTTGTGACCGTATTTTATTATAAGAATAAATTAAGAGAACCTATTTATCTGCTGCGGCAGGAAATGAAAGCGATTACCGATAATGATTTAAGTTTTTCCTGCTACTATGACAGCGCAGATGAAATGGGGGATATCTGTAAGACCATGGACGCCATGCGGAAGGCGGTTCTTTCTAACTGGCAGAATATGCAGGAGATGATGGAGGAACAGCGCCGGTTAAACGCCGCTTTTGCCCATGACCTGCGCACGCCGCTCACTGTGATTATGGGGTATACGGATATGCTGTCAGACGGTTGCCGGGAAAGGCAGTTAGAGGAGGGGCAGGTGCAGGAGGCTGTTGCAGCCATAGGGGAGCAGGCCCGGCGGATGCGCAGCTTTGCCGAGACAATGAAGGAGCTTCATGGTTTTGAAACCTGGGAGATTAGGAAGAACAGCCATATCGGTTCCCAGCTTGAGGAAGGGCTTGGCCGGATGATAAACGGATATCAGGGGGAAAATATGCCTGTGGTGGAACTGTCCATGGAACTTTTGTCGGACAGTCTTTTTTATGATGAAGATGTAGTAATGGAGGTTTTCGGAAATCTGCTTTCCAACGCCATACGCTATGCAAGGCATAAAATCCAGGTGCTGGCAAAGCAGCGGGAGGATATGCTCTGTCTTTATGTGAAAGATGACGGCAGGGGAATGACCAGCGAGGAGCTTTCCAAGGCGGTAAGTCCCTATTACTCTGATAAGAAACAGGTGGAAAATGATGAGGGGGAACCCCATTTTGGGCTGGGGCTTACCATATGCCGGATGCTTTGCAAAAAGCATGGGGGCGACTTGAGCCTGTCGAACAGCATTGAGGGCGGCGCAGTGGTCTGCGCGGAGTTTCGGATGTAGAAAGAATACAGTAAACTGTTCCATAAGAGCAAAGACAACAAAAACCTCCAAACCGGGTGATACGGCTTGGAGGTTTTATAAATTGTCATTAGTTTTCCATACAAGCTTGGAACATACTCTTAGCGACTCCGCAGACAGGACATACCCAATCTTCTGGAAGGTCTTCAAACGCTGTTCCGGGTGCAATGCCATGTTCAGGATCGCCTTTTTCCGGATCATATGTATACCCGCAGGGATTGCAGAAATACTTTTGCATAAGAAACACTCCTTTCTGATGATATATTTGAAAACTTAATTTCAATGAAATTATAATAGCATAGTTCGGTTTGAATTACAATAATGGAGATACTTGGATTTCCCAAATACCTTACAGTGAAAATTGTAGGGTATTTTTTTGCAATTTTTATTTTGTTATATATACGTTAACAAAAATCTGCGACAATAGAGAAAAACCAGG
>CANREG010000071.1 GCA_947629565.1 uncultured Lachnospiraceae bacterium | reverse complement strand
TTGCCCACATTATACCCCAACCTGATTCGGTATTCAATAAAATTCGACGGATTGTAAAGCGCTTTCCTCTCCGGTTACTTACTATTATAAATCCGGCAGCGCCGGTTGTAAAACTTGTGTTACATTAAAATATGTTTGTATTACAAATATTTTTTTACTTTTTGTGTCACGGATTTCATAAATGCAATGTGGATTTCAAAATTACACCCAATTTATGAAACAGATTTTCCAATTATGAAATCCATGTCAAAAAGTGATGAAATTTATGCCAACTTCCGTTATAATCTCTATATAGATAGATTGCCGGAACGGCAGATATCCGTTTTCCCCTGAAGGAATATCGCAGATGAAAAGGAGTAATGATATGTATTTAAGTCAGGTAAACCCATACAGTATTGCAAAGCAGCACAACCGGGACAAGCTGCATCTCATAGAGAGGATCCGATTGCTATTTGACAGGGACAGTTTCGTGGAGGACTATCCGGAGGAGGATGCCGGATATGACGGCGTGATTACCGGTTACGGATGCATCTGCGGTCAGCATGTCTACTTTTATGGGCAGGATTTTACCTGCATGGGCGGAACCTTTGGTTATCACCACTGCCAGCAGATCATTGCCATTATCCAAAAGGCGATAGAGAACAGAAGGCCGGTAATCGGCCTCTACGACGGGGGAGGAGCCAGAATCCAGGAGGGCGCCGCTTCAGTGGCGGGCTGCGGAGAATTATTCCGTATGAACACGAAAGCGTCCGGTTACATTCCCCAGATTGCCATTATTGCGGGAACCTGCGCAGGAGGCGCCGTCTATTCTCCGGGGCTGATGGATTTCATTTTTACCATTGATAAGATCAGCAACCTGTTTGTCACCGGTGCGAAAGTCATTAACGAGGTGCAGGGAACGGATTACCTGATTGAAGAATTAGGCGGGGCGGAGATTCATTCTTCCTTGAGCGGTGTGGCCCATTTCCGCATGGAGGACGAGAGAAGCTGCTATGAACAGGTGCGGCGGCTGGTGGATATGCTGCCGCCCTGTTATATGGAAGAGCGGATTTTCCGGACGGCGGCATACCGGGAAAAAGATTTGTCCGATATCCGGGCTTTTCTGCCGGAGGACCAGCAGGAGCCTTATGATGTACTGCCTGTGATTGAGGAGATTTTGGATGACGACAGCTTTTTGGAGGTTCACAGTGAGTTTGCCGCCAATATCGTTACCGGATTAGGGCGTTTAGGCGGGATTACCGTCGGGGTGGTGGCCAGCCAGACGCTTTGTAAAAACGGCTCCATAGACTGTGATGCGGCGGATAAGGCGGCGCATTTTGTCCAGTATTGCGATTGCTACAATATTCCCATCATTACCCTGACGGATTCCACCGGATTTGTCATGGAGGCGGAGCAGGAGCATAAGGGCTTAATCCGTCATGGGGCAAAGATGATTCAGGCTTATGCCAACGCCACGACCATCCGGCTGGCTGTGGTGCTGCGGAAGGCATACGGTGGCCCTTACATTTTAATGGGCTGCAAGCAGCTAGGGGCAGACCGGCATTACGTATGGCCGCGGGCAGAGGTGGCTGTGATGAAGGCAGAGGGCGCTGTGGCGGTAATCAGCCATGGGCAGATGGCCAAGTTAGAAGGCGTGGAAAAGGAAGCCTTTTTGCAGGATCAGCTTACCCAGTATCAGAAGCTTTACATGAATAGCAATATGGTGTTGAAAAGGCATTTCGTGGACGAGGAGATCCGGCCGGAAACGACCAGGGAGGTTCTCTATCAGGATTTGCTACGCCTGTCCGGAAAACCGGCGGAGAAGAATATTTCAAAGAAACATACGGTAATGCCGGTGTAGACGGAGGCATAAAGAAAAACAGGGAGGCTGCGTGAAGACAGACCTCCCTGTTTGCAGAAAATTAGAATTAGCAGCCGCAGCCACATCCTGAAGCATTGTTTGTGCCATTGCCACAGCAGCTAAAGAGAAGGATCAGGATGATGATCCATGTGCAGCAGCTGTTTCCGCCGAAACCGTCATTTCCGTTGAAAAATCCGCTTCCGTTTCCACAGCCGTTGTCATTACCGCCACAGCAGGTGAAGAGAAGGATCAGAATGATAATCCATGTGCAGCAGCTATTGCCGCCGAAGCCGCAGCTGTTTGTTGCTGATAAGTCGCCCATAAGGAATTCCTCCAAATCATCTTTACACTTTTATACTATGCACAAGGAAAAAGGGTGTGACAAAATAAGGAAAAAATATTGAATATAAGTGGAATTTACTATATTATAAATAATAAGAATTTATGATTTTATAAAAAGCAGAGGATTTAGCAGAGGATTTAGCAGAGGATTTAGCAGAGGATTTAGCAGAGGATTTAGCAGAGGATTTAGGGAGGTTAGTTTATGCGAAAAGAATTTAAGATCACAACAAAATATATTATGGGCGTGATGTTGTTTTTCATCATGGTATTGTCCGGCTCTGTAACCGGACACGCCTACAGTGATAAAACTTTGATTCTGCCGGAAGAGGTGAAAGAACCGTCGGCGGGTTGTATGCTGGTTGGCGTAAGGGGAGAGTACATAGGGGAAACCGAAAAAGCCCTTGCCCGGATCAATGAAATCCGTAAAGAAGCATGTGAAGAAGGCGTTCCCAATCCTAAAAATCCTTCTGTGAAACTGACTATGGCAGATTATGAGCCGATAAAATGGTCTGCCGAATTGGAAGAGATTGCCAGAATCCGGGCGGCGGAGGCAAGTCTGGTTAGGTCGCATACCCGCCCTAACGGACAAAAATGGTCTGATCTGTGGCCTCCGGTATTTAGTGGGGTTGCCGAGAGTTTGGCATGGAACGGGGAATCCTCCATGCTTCCGGGAATTGAACAGTGGTACGAGGAAAAGGAACTTTGGAATGTAGAAAAAGATTCCAAGGGAGCGGGACATTATGTTTCAATGATTAATCCGGATTATACTTATGTGGGATTAGGCTGCATGATATCCGAATGTGGAAAATATCCCAATACCCTTTGCGGAAGATTTGGATCCACAAAGAATACGGTGGATGGGACAATGGCACCGCCAATTAAGGATTGTATCAGGGTAATTGAAATGCAAAGCTCTGCAATCGGAAATGCCACTCTTAAAAAGATTTCCGGCTTTGAAGAGCAACTGAAGGCAGGAGATACCCTGTCTTATGAATTTGTTGCGGATACGAATATTGACGGAGATGAAGCAAAAGTACTGATCATGGATAGCGTGGTTTGGACTTCTTCTGATGAAAATGTTGCAACTGTGGATAACTATGGCAATGTGACCGGGATAGGCGGAGGAACAGTGACTATAACAGCAGCTTCTGCCAGCGGTTTTTCCGCTTCCGTTTCTCTTACCTTTACAGGTGATAAAGTAGAACCGGGCGATATCACGGAACCGGAAGAAGGAGGCGACGATCCGGGAACGGAAGAAGGAGGCGACAAACCAGGAAGCGGAGAAGAAGCAGGACCAGGAGGAAGCGAAGGAAGCGGAGAAGAAGCAGGACCGGGAGGAAGCGAAGGAAGCGGAGAAGAAGCAGGACCGGGAGGAAACGAAGGAAGCGGAGAAGAAGCAGGACCGGGAGGAAATGAAGGAAGCGGAGAAGAAGTAGAGCCGGGAGAAAACGAAGGAAACGGAGAAGAAGCAGGACCAGGAGGAAATGAAGGAAGCGGAGAAGAAGTAGAGCCGGGAGAAAACGAAGGAAACGGAGAAGAAGTAGAGCCGGGAGAAAACGAAGGAAACGAAGAAGTAGTAGAACCGGGAGGCAACCAAGAAAGTGAAGAAGTAGTAGAATCAGGTGGTAACCTGGGAACGGAAGAAAAACCGGGTGGAAACACGGTAATAGGAGAAGGAGTAGGAACAGAGGGCGCAACAGATAATAAAGTAGAACCGGGACAAGAAACAGGAGCGGCAAGCGAACCAAATAATGAAGTAGAACCGGCAAGCGAACCGGACAATAACGTAGAATCGGAAAATAAAACGAATAATAAAGTGACAAAGGTTCGTTCCCTAAAAGTAAAGGCAGACAGGAAGAAGCTGACCATAACATGGAAAAAGATAGCAGGCGCTGCAGGTTATGAGCTGCAAATTAGCACGAAAAAGAACTTTAAAGGCGCAAAGACCATTAAACTCGGCAAAAATAAGACGAAATATACACTAAAGGATATAAATGGCACAAACAAATATTATGTGCGCATACGGGCTTATAAGACGATTAAGAAAAAAGGGAAAAGCAAAAAAGTATACGGTAGCTGGGTTAAGGTGAATATAAATATCAAATAGAATGGAGCCTGACAGATTTACTATATTAAAATACAGAAATTTATGATTTCATAAAAAGCAGTGGACTTAAGGAGGTTGATTTATGCGAAAAGTATTCAGAATCACAACAAAATATATTATGGGCGTGATGTTGTTTTTCATCATGGTATTGTCCGGCTCTGTAACCGGATACGCCTATAGCGCTGCAACACAGATTTTACCGGCAGCGGCGGAACAGCCGTCGGCAGGTTGTATACTGGTTGGCGTAAAGGGGGAGTACATAGCGGATTCCATGGCAGCTCTTAACCGGATTAATGAAATCCGCTTAGAAGCGTGCAGGGAGGGCGTTCCAAATCCTGATGATCCTTCTGTGAATCTGACCATGGAGGATTATGTGCCGATAAAATGGTCGGCTGAACTGGAACAGATTGCCAGAATCCGGGCGGCGGAGGCAAGCCTGATGATTGCGCATGAACGTCCCAACGGGAAAGACTGGCTTGCTCTGTCACCGTTGCACTTATCTAATACTAGTGAAACTTTGGCATGGGAAGACTGGTCTTCCTCCATGGTTCCGGGAATTGATCTGTGGTATGAGGAAAAAGAATTCTGGAATCTAAAAAAAGATCCCAATGGAGCGGGACATTATACTGCAATGATTCGTCCAAGCAATACTTATGTGGGACTGGGATGTATGCTATCTGAGTATGGAGTCTTTGGAAGTACCCTGTGTGGGAGATTTGGTTCCGGGTCAGGTGCAGTGGATGAGACAATGGCGGCGCCTGTCAAAGATTGTATCCAGTTAATTGAAATTCAAAGTTCTTTTGTTGGAAAGGCTTCTCTTGAAAAAATTTCTTCCAGCTCTGAAAAGGGGCTAAAGGTAGGAGATACCCTCTCTTATGAATTAGTTGCAGATACCAATATTGACGAGGATGAGGCAAAAGTACTGATTATGGATAACGTAGTTTGGGCGTCTTCTGATAGCAGTGTCGCAACTGTGGATAACTATGGCAATGTGACCGGAATAAGTGGAGGGACAGCGACCATAACAGCAGCTTCTATAAGCGGTTTGTCCGCTTCTGTTTCCCTTACCTTTACAGATGATAAAGTGGCAAAGGTTTCCTCGCTGAAAGTGAAGGCGGGCAAGAAGAAGCTGACCATAACCTGGAAGAAGATGGCAGGCATTGCGGGTTATGAACTGCAAATCAGCACGAAAAAGAGTTTTAAGGGCGCAAAGACCGTTAAGCTTGGCAAAAATAAGGCTAAATATACGGCAAAGAAGTTAAAGGCCAAAAAGAAATATTATGTGCGTATACGGGCATATAAGACGATTAAGAAAAAAGGGAAAAGCAAAAAAGTATACGGTAGCTGGGTAAAGGCGAATAAAAAGACTAAATAAGAACGAAATCTGACAGACAAAAGATGAATCGGATAACTATGGCTTAAAAAGATACAAAAAAAGATGTAAATGAAAAGAATCAGGCGGAGGTTTGACAGTATGGAAAAAGAGACAATGGCAGATTATGAGGAGGAGCTTACAAAGTCCTTTCGGGTAATCCGGCAGGGAGACCTGGTAACCGGAATGATTGTAGATATCAATGATGAGGCGGTAACGCTGGATTTGGGGTATTATGCCCCCGGCGTGATTCCTCTTTCCGAGCTTTCCGACGATCCGGATTTTTCGGCTATGCGTGATTTAAAGATTGGAGAGAAACTGCAGGCAGTGGTGCTTGAGAGTGATGACGGAAAGGGAAATGTAGCGCTTTCCTTAAAGGAAGCAAATGAAGCCTCAGCCTGGGATCATTTTAGGGAGCTTTTGCAGGAGGAAACCGTGGTTACGGTTAAGGTGAAGGAGAGCGTCAATGGCGGCGTTACGGCCTATCTTGAGGGAATCCGGGCATTTATCCCCGCCTCACAGCTTTCCCTGTCCTATGTGGAGGATACGGCGGAATATATTGGAAAGCAATTAGAGGTCAAGGTTATTACAGTGGAGGAGGCCCGTAAAAAGCTGGTGCTTTCGGCAAAGGCAGTCTTAAAGGAAAGAGAGGCGGAACATGAGCGGGCAAAGATGGCAAGGCTTGTTCCCGGCTCCATATTTGAGGGCAGGGTGGAGTCCCTGATGCCTTACGGCGCATTTGTGCAGATGAATAACGGGCTTACCGGGTTGGTACATATTTCCAAAATCAGCATGAAGCGGATTAAGAAACCGTCCGAGGTATTGTCGGTAGGGCAGCAGGTAAAAGTGAAGGTTTTAGAGGTCAAAGACGGAAAAATCAGCTTGAGCATTAAGGATGTGGAAATGAATACCTCTGAGCTTGTGACGGATGTGGAGGAAAGCTTTGACTATAAATGTGAGGAGATTCCCAACAATCCCTTTGGCGCGCTGCTGGCCGATGTAAAACTGGATTAGTACATTATGTAAATACGTTATGTCTACGTATTATGTTGATACATTATGTTGATATGTTATGTAAATATACTATGTAAACATATTATGTGAATATATTATGTAAATCAATAAGCAAATGTAATTTGCAGAATACGATGTGAAATTACAAAATGAATTATGTAAACTTATTATGTAAAATGATTATGTATATTTATTATGTAAATGTATTATGAAAAATGATTAGAACAACAAACATATAGTAAAAGTTGTTAAGGAAAGTGATTAAGACAGCATATGACAAAAGTTAGTAAGGAAAGTGATATTATGTCAACTAATCTGAAAAGCAAGCGGCGAATATGGCATATAACGTGCGCTTTTGGAATACTATGGATTATGATGAGTTTATGTTTTATTTCCGTTTCTGCCAAAACTTCATTTTCCAAAGAAAAGCCTGTCGGTATTATGTCAACCGCTGTGGGCACAGACATTGCGGTATCCTGGGAACCGGTAAAGGGCGCTTCCGGTTACCGGGTATATGAGTCCGGCGGCGAGGAATTTTCCCTGGTGAAACAGACAAGCGGCCATAGCTGCGTCCTTTCCGGCAGGGAGCCGGGAAGAACGTACCAGTATTATGTCCGCGCCTACAGCAAGAACAGCAGGGGAAAACGGGTGTATGGCAGGACGAGTAAAAGAGTGTCCACTACGGTTGCCAAAGAGGGAATTTCTACATTGGGGAATTTTTTAAGGACAGCGATTGCTCCGGTTGGTTCCACTATGTATGTGTGGGGAGGCGGCTGGAATAAGGCGGATACAGCCGCAGGCAAGGAGGCAAGGCAGATTGGGGTAAGTCCCCGGTGGAGGCAGTTTGCCGCTAACAAGAAAGCCTCTTATAACTATAACAATTACCGGTATCAGATCCATGACGGGCTGGACTGCTCCGGCTATGTGGGCTGGTGCATTTACAATGTAATGAATACGAAGAACGGCCAGAAAGGCTATGTATACAGCGCCTCTAAGCAGGCAAAGAAATTTTCGGATATGGGCTTTGGCAGCTATCAATCGGCAAAGGATATAAAGGATTATCAGCCCGGAGATATTATGAGCTCCACCTG
This sequence comes from uncultured Lachnospiraceae bacterium, assembly GCA_947629565.1. Classification (GTDB taxonomy): domain Bacteria; phylum Bacillota; class Clostridia; order Lachnospirales; family Lachnospiraceae; genus CAG-590. The sequence goes on along the minus strand of CANREG010000071.1, from coordinate 4,879 downwards.
TAAATGCTGCGGCCATGTGTGGATTGTGATTGGGCAGTGCAAGGATAAGAGCGTGGTTTTGGTTCATTCTTCCCCGGCAGGAGTGCAGCTTTGCGGTACGGTTACGCCTTCCGGAAAGACCAACAGCCAGGCTTATAAGCTGGCAAAGAAATACATGAAAAAGTATTACGCTTCCTGGTATAGCAGATATCCCAAGGTCAGCAGAAATGCAAGCTATCTTTCCCATTACGGGCAGATGAGGTGGAAGACGACAGGGGAGAATATCATTTTGTCCGACCCGGACGGATACCGGGATATGAGCGCTGCGGAGGTGCTAAAAGATTTATTTGACGAGTGATGCTTTTGGCGGCGCGGTTTCCTGCAAACAGGTGCAGCCGGTGTATACGCTGTCGTTTGTACATACTCTTTGTCATAGTTATTAGGGAAATCCCATACTTTATTTATAAGGTAAAGTATGGGGTTTTATTTTATGACGGAGAGCAAAATCAGCCCGGAGTTAAATATGGCGCTGGGCGTATCGGAGGAGGAACGGGAAAAAAGCCTGAATTTAAATGTGGGATACAGCGAGGAATATGACGAGTGGGAACTGATTATCCGCTATACCGGAAGCCTTTCCCAGGTGATAGAGGAGCTGGAGATTTCTGTGGAGGAGCTGATGGGAGGCTATGGGATTGTCCGGATTCCCCAGTATTTAATCGGCAGGCTTTCCGATTATCCGCAGATAGACTATATTGAAAAGCCAAAATCCTTGATTTTAGAGCAGATGGAAGGGATTGGCGCTTCCTGCGTGAACCGGGTAAGACTGCCGGATTATGACCTGACGGGGCGGGGAACCCTTGTGGCCTGCTTAGATTCCGGTGTGGATTTTTACCACAGGGATTTCCGCAACGCAGACGGAACCACCCGCATTGTGGCGATGTGGGACCAGACGGTGCCGGGCAATCCGCCGGAGGGATTTTCTACGGGCAGCGAGTACGGCAGGGGGCAGATTAATGAAGCTTTAGCGGCTGAAGGGGACGTAAACCGGCGGCGGGAGCTTGTGCCGGAGTTTGATGGAACCGGACATGGCACAGCCGTATTGGGGATTATGGCGGGAAACGGCCTGTCTTCCCCGGAACGGATTGTGGGAGTGGCGCCGGAGGCGGAGATTATCGTGGTAAAACTGGGAAATCCGGATAACCGGGGGTTTCCCCGTACAACCCAGCTTATGCGGGCGTTAGATTATGCCCTCCGGGTGGCAGAGCGGGAGGGAAAGCCTTTGGCGGTAAATATCAGCTATGGCAATAATTACGGCGCCCATAACGGGGATTCGATATTGGAGCGTTATATTGACACCATTGCCGGACTTTACCGCCTGTCCATTGTAACGGGAACCGGCAATGACGGAACCACATCAAGGCACACCGCCGGGCAGCTTATGGCGGGAAGCCGGGAGGTGGTGGAAATCTATGTGGCGGATTATATGCAGTCCTTTAATCTCCAAATCTGGAAACATTATTTAGATGAATTTGATGTGTATATCGAATCACCGGCCAGGCGAAGGATAGGGCCGGTAACGCCCTATGCAAGAGTGCAGAACTATGTGCTGCCCGATGATGTGGTTGCGGTGTATTACAGCGAGCCCACTCCATACAACCCGGAGCAGGAGATTTACATTTCATGGATTGGAAGGGAAAATTATGTTACGCCGGGAATCTGGCGCATCTACTTAGAGCCTAAGCAGATTGTAGCGGGGGGTTACAATATGTGGCTGCCGGTGGCAGGCAGCACCTCGTCCGAAGTCTCCTTTGTCCGCCCTGTGATTTTCAATACGCTGGTGGTGCCTTCTACAGCCCGGTATGTGTTGTCGGTAGCCGCCTATAATTCAGCAAATGATACCTTCGCCTCTTTTTCCGGCAGGGGACCGGAACGGGAAGTAGGACTTCCCCAGACGGCGGCAAAACCGGACCTGGCTGCGCCGGGAGTGGATATTAACACCTGCAAGGTGGGAGGGGGATATACGGAGGTGTCCGGGACTTCCTTTGCAGCCCCCTTTGTGACCGGCGCAGCCGCCCTTTTGATGCAGTATGGGATTGTGGACGGTAAGGACCCGTATCTCTATGGAGAAAAAATCCGCGCCAGCCTGATTCGGGGGGCTAGGCGGCTGCCGTTTCAGGCTTCCCAGCCATGCCCGCTGGTGGGGTGGGGCGCGCTATGTGTTAGCGCAAGTATTCCGGAGTGAGGGGACTTTGCGGCTGTTGGCGCATCATTTATTGCACATTTAAAAAAGACATGATAACGGGACTTTTTGCGCGCATATGATTTGGATGCAAAAAGTCCTGTTATTTTTGTTGACAGATGGAAATAATTGAGATACATTTTAAACAATATGTATGTGAACGGGAAAAAGGAGGAAGGCGTTATGTTCATTCAGTTTTTACTTTTAATCCTGGGCTTTGTCATGCTGGTCAAGGGAGCCGACTGGTTCGTGGAAGGGGCGGCTGGAATTGCCGATAAATTCGGGATTCCCCAGCTTGTCATCGGCCTTACCATTGTGGCTATGGGTACCAGTGCGCCGGAGGCGGCGGTCAGCATTACGGCGGCTTTAAAGGGCAATGCGGCCATCACGATAGGAAATGTGGTGGGAAGTAATATTATGAACATTTTGGTAATTTTGGGCATCACATCAGTGATTACGGCGGTTGCAGTCGCGCAGTCCACAGTGCGTTATGAAATTCCCTATATGCTGTTTATCACAGTGCTGCTTATGGTGTTCGGATATACCGGCGGGCACATAACCTTTTGGGAAGGGGTTCTGCTCTGGGTCGCATTTATCGTGTATCTGACTTATCTTTTTATCATGGCAAAGAATAACAAGCAGGAGACCGAGGAGGAAGGTAAGAAAAAACCGGTCTGGCTTTTGCTGATTCTTGTTGCGGTGGGACTTGTTCTGGTGGTGAAAGGCAGTGACGTCTCCGTAGACGCGGCAACGGCAATTGCGAAGGCGGCGGGACTAAGCGAGCGTTTTATCGGCCTTACCATTGTGGCGCTCGGCACATCCCTTCCGGAGTTATTTACCTCTGCCTCTGCGGCAATCAAGGGGAAGGCGGATATTGCCATTGGCAATATTGTGGGTAGCAATGTGTTCAATATCTTATTTGTAACCGGAACGACGGCGCTCATTACGCCGGTCATATTCGAGAAAAACTTTTTGATTGACTCCGCCATTGCGCTGGCAGCGGGAATCCTGCTCTGGATCTGCGTATTTAAGAACCATAAGCTGAAGAGAAGCGGCGGGGTGGTAATGCTGTTAGGATATGCGGCTTACTTTATCTATTTGATTGCATAAAGGGAAAAAATATTGTACAATGAACACAGTTTTTCGGGAGTTTCTCAAGACGCCTGATATTTATAATGAGAAAGGAAACAAATTTATGAGCAAAGATAACATTCCCTACAAAATTTATTTAGAGGAAAAGGAGATGCCCACGCAATGGTATAATGTGCGGGCGGATATGAAGAAGAAACCAGCGCCGATATTAAATCCGGGAACCCTGCAGCCGGTTACGGAGGATGAGCTTTCCGGCATTTTCTGCAGGGAGCTTGCCAAGCAGGAGTTAGACGATACCACGCCTTATTTTGACATACCGGAGGAAATCCGCAATTTTTACAGGATGTACCGCCCTTCGCCGCTGGTACGGGCTTACTGCTTAGAGGAGAAGTTAGGTACGCCGGCCCATATCTATTATAAGTTTGAGGGGAATAATACCTCCGGCAGCCATAAGTTAAATTCTGCCATTGCCCAGGCTTACTATGCGAAGAAGCAGGGCTTAAAAGGCGTGACTACGGAGACCGGAGCCGGCCAGTGGGGAACCGCCCTTTCGATGGCTTGTTCCTATTTTGATTTGGATTGTCAGGTATATATGGTGAAATGTTCCTATGAACAGAAACCGTTCCGCCGGGAGGTAATGCGTACCTATGGGGCTACCGTGACGCCTTCCCCTTCCATGAATACCAATGTGGGACGGAAGATTAACGAGGAATTTCCAGGAACGACAGGAAGTCTTGGCTGCGCCATTTCAGAGGCCGTTGAGGCGGCGACCAGCCAGGAGGGATACCGCTATGTACTAGGCTCCGTATTGTCCCAGGTGCTTTTGCATCAGTCCATTATCGGTTTGGAGACGAAGACGGCGCTCGATAAATACGGCGTGAAGGCGGATATGATTATCGGCTGCGCCGGAGGCGGTTCGAATTTAGGCGGCTTGATTTCCCCGTTTGCCGGGGAGATATTAAGGGGCGAGGCAAAGTATGACATAATCGCTGTAGAGCCTGCATCCTGTCCAAGTATGACAAGAGGAAAATATGCCTATGATTTCTGTGATACCGGTAAGGTCTGTCCGTTAGCGAAGATGTATACCCTTGGAAGCGGCTTTATTCCTTCGGCAAACCATGCAGGCGGGCTGCGCTACCATGGCATGAGCTCTGTGGTATCCGAGCTTTATGACCAGGGCATTTTAACTGCGAGAAGCGTGGAGCAGACAGAGGTCTTTCAGGCGGCTCAGACATTCGCAAGGGTAGAGGGCATCCTTCCGGCGCCGGAGAGCAGCCATGCCATTAAGGTTGCCATGGATGAGGCGGTCAAGTGCAAGGAGACCGGAGAGGAGAAGAACATTGTATTCGGACTTACGGGAACCGGATATTTTGATATGGTGGCTTACCAGAAATTCAACGACGGGGAGATGAATGATTACATTCCTACAGACGAGGATTTGCAGGCGTCCTTAAGCCAGCTTCCTACCGTATAAAACCCAAAATAAAATAAGAAGGGGCTGTCGCACTAAGTAATTAGTGCGCAGCCTCGTTTTTTGAAAAAAATAACTGCCAGACCTCGAAAAAATCC
>CANREG010000070.1 GCA_947629565.1 uncultured Lachnospiraceae bacterium | reverse complement strand
GCTTTACCCGGCTATGGAGGATTTTGCCATTGATGTGATGATTGGCAAGGGCCAGGCCGCAAGAAGCATTCGGTTAGAGCTTCCCCATTTTACCCTGGTAGGCGCGACCACCAGGGCAGGTATGCTGACGGCTCCCTTAAGGGACCGGTTCGGCGTGGTGAACCGCTTGGAGTTTTACACGAAGGAGGAACTTTCCCAAATTGTTCTCCGCTCGGCGGCAGTATTAGAGGTGGAGATTGAGGATCGGGGAGCCTTAGAGATTGCAAGACGCTCCAGAGGAACCCCAAGGCTTGCCAACCGGTTGTTAAAGCGGGTCCGGGATTTTGCGGAGGTCTCCTATGATGGGGCCATCAGCGAAGAGGTGGCAAAGTCGGCCTTAGACCGCTTAGAGGTGGATTCGTTCGGGTTAGACCAAGTGGACCGCAGCCTCCTGCTTACCCTTATAGAGAAATTCAGCGGAAAGCCTGTGGGACTTGACACATTGGCGGCGGCCATCGGAGAAGACGCAGGCACCATTGAGGATGTCTATGAACCCTATTTAATCCAGAATGGCCTGCTGGCAAGGACGCCAAGGGGAAGGGTGGCAACAGAGACGGCGTACCGGCATTTTGGCCTCGAACATTTATTAGATAAAGGAGAATGAACATGGCAGATAAAAATGATATTCCAGTGGTGATTAATGGAAGAATTTATAACTTAAGCGGTTATGAGAACCGGGAGTATTTGCAGGACGTGGCCAATTATATGAACAGCAAGATTGCGGAGTGCAAGGCGGCAGAGGGATTCCGCAGGCTGAATCCGGAGTACCAGAATATTCTTCTCGCCATTAACATTGCGGATGATTATTTTAAGATAAAAGGGGAGAAGGGAAAGCTTTCCGCCCAGGATGATGAAAAGGAAAAACAGATTTATGATTTGCGCCATGAGGTGATTGAGACGCAGATTAAATACGAATCGTCCATGCGTTTGGTGGAGGAGTATAAGGAACAGGTCAACGCCCTCCAGAGAAAGATTATCCAGTTAGAGGCAGAAAAGACAAGACAGGAGTAGGAGAAAATGATACCTGAGATTCTTGCGCCGGCGGGCTCCATGGAAGCCTTGCGGGCGGCGGTGAGCGCGGGAGCGGATGCGGTCTATCTTGGCGGCAGCCGGTTTGGCGCCAGAGCCTATGCAGATAATTTTGGCGAAGCGGAACTGCTTGAAGCCATTGCATATTGTCATAGATATGGTGTTAAGGTTTATTTAACCGTTAACACCTTATTTCGTAATGGGGAAATGAAGGAGTTGTATGACTATTTAGCGCCGTTATATGAGGCGGGGCTGGATGCTGTGATTGTGCAGGATTTAGGAGTAATGTCCTACCTTAATCAACAGTTTCCGGGCCTTCCCCTCCATGCCTCCACCCAGATGAGCATTACTACCGGGTATGCCTACAGGCTGTTAAAGGATTATGGCGTTACCCGCATTGTACCGGCAAGGGAGCTTTCTTTAGAGGAAATTAAGCGCTTAAAGGCAGGGGAAAATGCGCCGGAGGTGGAGGTGTTCGTCCAGGGCGCGTTGTGTTATTGCTATTCGGGACATTGTCTGTTTAGTTCCCTGCTTGGCGGAAGAAGCGGCAACCGAGGGCGCTGCGCCCAGACCTGCCGTCTGCCCTATACCCTCTGGGACAGGGAGGGAAACCGGATTGACTATAACGGGGGCGAGTATCTGTTAAGCACAAAAGACCTGTGCGGGCTGGAGGCTGTGCCGGAACTGATTGCGGCGGGCGTGGACTCGTTTAAGATTGAAGGGCGGATGAAACGGCCGGAGTATGTGGCAGCCTGCGTCCGGGCTTACCGCAGGGCTGTGGACGCCTGCCGGAAGGGGGAATTTAACCGGAAACTGGCGGAGGACGGACAACGGGAAATGGCAGAGGTTTTTAACCGGGGCGGATTTACGAAAGGCTATTATCACCAGAAAAACGGCGAGTCCATGATGTCTGTAAAGTCTCCTAAAAATGCGGGCGTTTGTATTGGAAAGGTGGAGCATTCCGGCAGGAACCGGTTGGAAATCCGGCTGTCCGGGGATGTGGAAAAGGGAGACCTTTTCGTTGTGGAGGGCAATGAGGAGGAGGTTTTAACGGCCGCAGAAGGAATGAAGCGCGGTCGGATTCTTGTGCTGAATACTTCCGGCAGACAAAAGGACTGTGGAAACAAAAAGGTATTCCGGGTGAGGAATGCACAGTTGGAACAGGAGCTTAAACAGTATGCGGTTTCGTCCGGAGAGATTACCCTTAGGGGAAAAGCGGAATTTATTGTGGGAAAACCGGCGGTGTTGACAGTTTCCGGAAACTGCGGCGGGCGGGAATACAAAATAGCCGCCAAGGGCATCGTTGTGCAGGAGGCAGATAAGAATCCGGTAACCGAGGAAACCATTTATGCAAAGCTGTGCCAGACCGGCGGAACCGGCTTTCATTTTGATGAAATGCAGATTTCCCTTTCGGAGAATGCCTTTTATCCCATGAAGGAATTAAAGGAATTGCGGAGAAGAGCCATTAAGCAGTTGGAAGAAAGCGTGCTTGGACAGTTTCGCCGGGAAAAGGTGGAGAGGCTGCCGGAAGAAGAATTAGAAGAAGTGCAAGAAATGCCAAAGCAGAAGTCCGAACCGAAGACAAGGCAGAATTTTGAACAAAAATCTGAACAGAAATCCATGCTGAATTCCGAACAGGACAGGGTTCCGGAAGAGGTAGCTTGCCGGATATCCGTTATGGTATCCGACTTAGACCAGCTTGCCATTGCAGTGAGTGAAAGCAGGATAGCGGAAATCTATCTGGATTTGCAGTATTTTGAAAAAGAGGATATAATAAAGGAGATTATGAAGTCTCGCGAACAGGATAAAGGGCTGTATCTTGTCCTGCCGCCCGTGCTCCGGCAGGCTTATATTGCGGAAATACAGGAAATTCTTGACCGGACGGCGGACAGGCTTGGCGGCGTTGTGGTGCGAAATCTTGACGAGCTGGCCTGGCTTTACGAAAAGGAATATTCCGGTAATGTCGTGACGGACTACAGTCTTTATGCGATGAATAACCAGGCCGAAAATTTTATCCGGCAGTATTTTAAGGAGGCAAGGATTACCCTGCCTGTGGAATTAAACGAGGCGCAGCTTAAATCCCTGCTTTGCAAGGGCGGGGATTGGGAGATGACGGTGTACGGCCGTCAGCAGTTAATGGTATCGGCTCAGTGTCCGCAGGAGACGATAAAGGGCTGTAACGGCAAAAATCCGGCATTTGTGCTCAAGGACCGGTATCAGAAGGAGTTCCCTGTGCGGGGAATCTGCAAATACTGCTATACCTTGTATTATAACAGTCTGCCGACGGTGTTGTTTGACTGTATGGAGGATGCAGTATGGGGGAAGGTGAATCGCCGGCTGCATTTTACCGGTGAGAGCGGGCAGGAGATGCGCCGGGTGCTGCATACATTTTTTACAGGAGAGAAATACGACGGGGAGAGGACAAGAGGGCATTATCGCCGCGGAGTGGAATAAATGGCTAATATTATTATCAATGTATCGAAGTATATTATCTTAATATTAATGGTACTGTATACGGTTTCCTGTCTGGCGGTTTTCCGGGAGGAGGACGAGAGAGCGCGGGACGGGCGCTTAAATAAGCAGATCGTGTATGTATTCCTCATGCATTTTTTGTGCTATCTGACGCTGGCATTGAGCAATCCGGAGAACATGAAGGAGATTGTGCTTTTTTACGGGGTGCAGATTTTTGTGGCAACGATTTACATGTACCTGTATCATTTTATCTATCCGGATTCCTCAAGGCTTATCACCAATAACATGAGCTTTCTTCTGCTGATTGGCTATACTATGCTGACTCGGTTGGATTTTGACCTGGCAAAGAAGCAGTTCGTCATTGCTACGGTTTCTCTGGTGCTGGTTTCTGTGATTCCCTGGATTATGGACAGATACAAAAATATGCGCAATTACGGTATTGCCTACGGCATATTGGGGATTGCGGCATTAAGCTCTGTCTTCGTCATCGGGGTGGAGCAGTACGGCTCCCGGAACTGGATTCGTTTTTTCGGCATTACCATACAGCCTTCGGAGCTGGTGAAAATACTGTTTGTATTTTTCATTGCCAGTATGCTCTCTAAGGGGAGAAATCTGCGGCAGGTAGCGGTAACTACGCTGTTTGCCGGAGTCCATATGGCGGTACTGGTGCTGGAAAAGGATTTGGGCGGCGCCTTGATTTTTTTCGTTATTTTCATTTTTATGATCTATGTGGGAACCGGAAAAATCCGGTATCTGATTGTATATATTGCCGGCGGCTTTGCCATGGCGGGACTGGCTTTTGTGCTGTTTAAAGACAGGCTTTTTGACCATGTTATGGTAAGAGTCAATGTCTGGAAGGATCCATGGGCGGATATCAGCGGGGATGGCTACCAGATTACCCAGTCTTTGTTTGCTATCGGCAGCGGCGGTTATTTTGGTTCGGGACTGACGAAGGGTTCGCCCCAGGTGATTCCCGTCAGTGAAAGCGATTTCATATTTTCCGCCATATCGGAGGAATTTGGCGTGCTTTTTGCGCTGGCGCTGATTCTGGTATGCTTTAGCTGTTTCATCTGCTTTATCAGCATTGCGATGAAAGTGCGGAATCGTTTTTATAAGACCATGGCGTTTGGCTTTGCCATTTGCTATCTGTTTCAGACATTTTTATCCATTGGCGGCGTGACTAAATTTATCCCGTCAACGGGAGTGACGATTCCTTTGGTTAGTTATGGAGGAAGCTCGGTGTTAAGTTCCCTGGTGATGTTTTCGATTATGCAGGGCATTAGTACCATAGAAAATAAAGAGGCGAGGAAAATTGAAGAAGAACGACAAAACATTGAAGAAAGCGCCGTCAAAGAAAAGAAAAGGTAAGGAGCCGGATTATACCGGACTTACCCCGGATCAGCAGGCGTTTTTGGAGCGGGAAGACAAGATTGACAAAATCAATGAAAAACTGAATCAGCCTATTTTGGGCATTACTTATCTGTGTGCATTTCTGATTATCGGCCTGATGGCGTATATTGTGCATTTTATGGTGACGGAAAAGGATCAGGTCATTGCCAATGCCGCCAATTCCCGGTTGGACAAGTATGCAGCTGAGGTGATCCGCGGAGAAATTGTCACCAGCGACGGAAAGACTGTGGCGGAAAATGACGGGGAAAAGAGATATTATCCATATGACAATCTTTTCGCCCATGTGGTGGGATATTCCGAATATACCAAAGCGGGAATTGAACTGGTGGGCAATTACTATCTTTCCGAAAGCCATGCCAATATCATTGAGCGGTTTATCAATACCCTGCGGGAGGAGAAGAACGAGGGGGATACGGTGGTATCCACCCTAAATTATAAGATGCAGCGGACGGCCTACGACGCTCTTGGCGGAGCCGACGGCGCAGTAGTGGTTATGGAACCGGATACCGGCAAGATTCTTGCCATGGTTTCCAAACCGGATTTTAATCCCAATGACATTGACGAGGTGTGGAAGGAGGCCAACGATGAGGAGAACGACAGCTCGGTTTTGCTTAACCGGGCCACCCAGGGTTTATATCCTCCGGGCTCTACCTTTAAGGTGCTGACCACCTTGTCTTTTATGCGGCAGAAGCCGCTAAAATATAAAAAATATCACTATGATTGCGCGTCGGAAGAGGAAATTTTTAACGGAGTTTCCGTTCACTGTTACGGCAGGCATGTCCATGGCGAGGAGGATTTGTCGCAGGCTTTGGCTAATTCCTGTAACCAGGCGTTTGCGGATATCGGTGTACAGCTTAATGTGGATAAATGGCGGGATACGTTAGAGAGCTTTTTGTTCAATAAATCCCTGCCCTATATGGACGCCAGTGCGGAAAGCAAGTTTTATTTGGACGGTAAATCCGATAAGGGGTATATTCCCCAGACTGCCTTCGGCCAGGGTGACACCTTAATCACTCCGCTGCATAACGCTATGATTATGTCCACCATTGCCAATGGGGGACTGATGATGAAACCCTATTTTATTGACAGCATTGAAAATTACAAGGGCACCCGGATTAAGAAGTTTTCACCGGACTCTTACGATACCTTAATGACTGCCGAAGAAGTGGACACAATAATTCCCTATCTGCGCAAGGTAGTAACAGAAGGGACTGCCGCCGACTATTTTGCAGGGGCTTCCTACGAAGCGGCAGGCAAGACCGGAACTGCGGAATATGCCAACGGAGACCATGACTATTCCTGGTTTGTAGGCTTTAATGATGTGGATAATCCCGAGGTCGTAGTGAGCGTCCTCGTGGAAGAATCCGACGTCAACGGAGTCAAGGCTACCGCCGTTGCCCGAAGCCTTTTCGACCAATATGAAAACCTCAAAGACTGACCGCCCCTTCCCATATGCAGCATAATTATATTTGTGAGGGTATCCTTCTTTTACCCCACCATTATCAATAAATTACCGCCGCAAGGTAATCCTTTTCCCAATTTTCCCGACACGCGGTTTTTTGGAAATCCGCTGCCGAAACTGCCTGCATATTGCACGCGCGAAGAAGTGTCTGAGCACCGGGTTTGGGGTGCTGGGCAAACATTTTGCAGCCACGCTTGCGCTCTGTTGAAAACGCAGCGGTACATAAGCGAAGGCCCTGTTCATTATCTGCTGAATAACAGATTCATAAAGGGCCTTCGCAAGTACCGGCGTTTTCAAAGGGGCTGCAAATGTTTCCCAGCCACCCAAACCCGGTGCGAGTTCTTCGTAAGCGCGTGCAATCTAATATGCAGGCGGGTTCAGCAGCAGGATTTCTTAAAACCGATGGCAGTGCGGGAAAATGGGAAAGGATTATCCGGCGGCGGTTTTATAAATAAAAGCAGTGGGGGTAAAAGAAGGATAGCCGGGAGAAAATGTTGAAAGGCTGCATATGGAATTTGATGTCAAGAAAAAAGACTTGACAGATGTTTTTTTTTTCTGTATACTGTGCAGAGTTGATGTCAAGAAAAAATACTTTACGAGGGTGTGAAGTACATGGAAAAGATGGTCAGGCAGGCATTGCTCTATGATTTTTATGGAGAATTGTTGACGGAGCACCAGAAATCCATATATGCGGATATTGTGCTGAACGACCTTTCCTATTCCGAGGTGGCAAGGGATGAGGGAATCAGCAGGCAGGGAGTATATGATCTGGTGAAACGGTGCGACAGGATTTTAGAGGAGTATGAGAGCAAGCTGTTATTGGTGGAGAAGTTTTTAGACACAAAGGAGCGCGTCAGCCGGATTCATGAGCTGGCGACAGAACTTACCGCAATGACGGACAGGAAGGAGCTTGCCGATAAGATTCAGGAGATTGAACAGATTTCCAAGGATATATATGAAAGTTATTAATCAGTGGGATTAAGGCGGATTCGGCGCTTTGGCGCCGGAACTTAAGGCAGCAAGAGCTGCGGGAGGAATATATGGCATTTGAAAGTCTATCCGACAAATTACAGAATGCGTTTAGAAAATTGAGAAGCAAGGGCTCCCTTACCGAAGCGGATGTAAAGGAGGCCATGAAGGAAGTAAAACGGGCTCTCCTAGAGGCGGATGTAAACTTCAAGGTGGTGAAGCAGTTCATCAATGCGGTAAGCGAGCGGGCAGTAGGCGAGGATGTGTTAAAGGGCCTGAATCCCGGCCAGATGGTCATTAAGATTGTAAAGGAAGAAATGGACCGGCTGATGGGTTCGGAAATGACAGAGATTAAGCTGCTTCCTTCTAACGAGGTTACGGTTATTATGATGTGTGGCTTACAGGGTGCCGGTAAGACGACTACGGTGGCGAAGCTGGCGGGTAAGTATAAGGAAAAAGGCAAGAATTGTCTGCTGACAGCCTGTGATGTATACCGCCCGGCTGCGATTAAGCAGTTGGAGATCAACGGGGAAAAACAGGGGGTTCCGGTCTTTTCCATGGGAAACCAGAATTCACCTGTGGATATTGCCAAGGCGGCAGTGGAGCATGCGGCAAAGAACAATATCCAGATTGTGTTTTTAGATACGGCCGGCCGTCTCCATGTGGATGAAGCCATGATGGAGGAACTTAAGGCGATTAAGGAGCAGGTTGCTGTTACCTATACCATATTGACCGTAGACGCCATGACCGGACAGGATGCGGTGAATGTGGCGGTCAACTTTAACGAGCAGATTGGAATTGACGGCGTCATTTTGACAAAACTAGACGGCGATACCAGAGGCGGCGCAGCCCTTTCCATTAAAGCGGTAACGGGAAAGCCCATTTATTATGTGGGTATGGGCGAAAAGCTTTCTGATTTAGAGCCTTTTTATCCCGACAGAATGGCCAGCCGGATTCTTGGCATGGGAGATGTGGAGTCCTTAATTGAGAAGGCTCAGGATGCCATCGATGAGGAAAAGGCAAAATCGTTGGAACAGAAGATGAAAAAGGCGGCCTTTGATTTCAATGACTTTTTGGACAGTCTTGACCAGATGGAGAAAATGGGCGGCATTCAGGATATGCTTTCCATGCTTCCGGGTATGGGAAACCAGCTTAGAAATGTAGAGATTGACGAGCGGCAGATGAACCGTCCCAAGGCCATTGTATTGTCCATGACCAAGGAGGAACGGGCCAATCCGGATATCATTAATCCCAGTCGGAAAAAGCGGATTGCCGCCGGTGCAGGCGTGGATATCAGTGAGGTAAACCGCCTGATTAAGCAGTTTGACCAGATGAAGAAGATGATGAAGCAGATGTCCGGCATGATGGGCGGAAAGAAAGGCAGAAGATTCCGTATGCCATTTGGATTTTAAATAAGATGTACAAACCGGCAACGGTTTAGACATAGAATAACAGCATGTACATTAGCGGTACAGGATAAAGGAGGTGAAACGGAAATGGCAGTTAAGATGAGATTAAAGAGAATGGGATATAAGAGACATCCTTTTTATAGAGTAGTAGTTGCAGACGCACGCTCTCCAAGAGATGGCAGATTTATCGAGGAAATCGGAACTTATGATCCTAATCAGGAGCCAAGCGTAGTAAATATTGATGCAGAAGCAGCAAAGAAGTGGCTGCAAAACGGCGCTCAGCCGACAGATACGGTTGCCCGTCTTTTAAAGCAGGCAGGGATTGAGAAGTAGGACTGGGAGGTTATTCGTAGATGAAAGAATTAGTAGAAGTAATCGCAAAATCCCTAGTGGATCACCCAGAGGAAGTGGAGGTCATTGAGACCTCCAAGGACGACGCTATTTATATTGAGCTTAAGGTTGCCCAGGAGGACATGGGCAAGGTAATCGGTAAGCAGGGTAGAATTGCAAAATCTATCCGTACAGTTGTGAAAGCAGCTGCATCCAAGGGTGATAAGAAGGTAATTGTGGACATTAAGTAAAGGCGTCCATTGCATTTAAAGAAAAGCCGCAGGCGGGTGTATTTCCCAGAAATTTTAAGGGTAAGGTACATCCGCCTGTGGTGATTGTGTGACAGGAGGAAGAATGGAGGATTTATTGCAGGTAGGGGTGATTACCTCCACCCATGGCATAAAGGGCGAGGTAAAGGTGTTTCCCATGACTGATGACAACCGGCGGTTCAAAAAACTTAAGGAATGTATGCTCCAGTATAAGGAGGAATGGATTCCGGTTAAGGTGCAGGGAGCCCGTTTTTTTAAGAATATGGTAATCCTCAAGTTTGAGGGAATTGACAATATAAATGATGTGGAGCAGTACAAACAGTGTGGAATCTTTGTTGACAGGGAACACGCCGTAAAATTGGAACAGGACGAATATTTTATTGCGGATCTTTTGGGAATACAGGTGGACAGAGAGGACGGAAGTCCGTTAGGGGAACTGACAGAGATTATTCCCACGGGAGCGAATGATGTGTATGTGGTAACGGACGCCAATCAAAAGGAATGGCTGTTTCCGGCTATCAAGGACTGTATTTTAAAGGTGGACATGGAAAAACGGCGGATGACGGTCCGGATGATGAAGGGAATGGAGGAGTAGTATGCATTTTCATATCATGACCTTATTTCCGGAAATGGTCTTAGCAGGGCTTAACACTTCCATTATTGGCCGGGCGGTGAAAAACGGATATATTTTCCTTGATGCGGTGAATATCCGGGATTATGCAGGCAATAAGCATGGTCAGGTGGACGATTACCCGTACGGGGGCGGCGCCGGTATGGTGATGCAGCCGGGACCGGTGTATCGGGCGTATGAGCATATTAAGAATCAGATTGATTTAAGGCAGCAGGCAGAAGGCGTGTCAGAGCCAAAGCCGGTAAGGGTGGCTTATATGACGCCCCAGGGCAGGGTGTTTAACCAGAATATGGCGAAGGAGCTGGCTTTACAGGAGGATTTGATTCTCCTTTGCGGACATTATGAGGGCATTGATGAACGGGTGTTAGACATGATTGTCACCGACCATATTTCCGTCGGCGATTATGTGTTGACCGGCGGGGAATTACCGGCCATGGTGGTAATTGATGCGGTTTCCCGTATGGTGCCGGGCGTGCTCAGCAACGCTGACAGCGGAGAGTATGAAACCTTCCATGACAATCTGCTAGAGTACCCCCAGTATACAAGGCCGGAGGAATTTATGGGAAAAAGGGTGCCGGAGGTGCTGCTTAGCGGCCACCATAAGAATATTGAAGCCTGGAGAAGGGAGCAGTCCTTACAGCGGACAAGGGAGCGCAGACCGGATTTACTGAAAATCAGGGAAGAGCGGGAGAGATAAGATATGGAGAGGGAAGAATATGGCAGTGAGGAAGAAATGCGTAGAAAGGCTGCCGAGGAGCTGCATGAATGTAAAGAGAAGAAAAAGGAATTAGAGCTTACCTTAAGTGAATTGGAATTTCATTTGGAGTATATTCCTAAACGCAGAGACAGTGTTAAAATGAGTGCGGTTATCTATTTTATACTTATATTTTTCTTAACTTTGTTTGTGGTGATTGATATTTTCTATATTATCCTGTATATTGTAAATTATGAGGAGTTAAGGTATGTTATGGGCTCTGGACACCTGCTTTTAGGGGCGGTTTTATTTTCTCCTTTTGCGGGATACGGAGATTTTCTTTTGATGCGTAAGGAAAGGGAATTTCTGGCTATGCTGCATGTGGGGAATCATTCTTCAAAGGCAGAGCGGTATTGCTTGGAACATGGAATCGTCACCTTTGAAAGAGACGAGGAAAAGACAGAGAAGGCAATCAGGATGGTGAAGGAGCAGATTGCATTTTTAGAGGAACGAATGAGGGATTTAGCAGGGAAACAGGGGAAACCGGTTCCGGAACAGGAATAAGAGGGTGAGGATATGGAGATTGGCGGATACGGCTATGAAAAGCCGGAGCTTTTAAGGATAACCGAAGAAATCTATGACTGTAAAAGCAAAAAACGGGATTTGGAGCTGAAGCTTAGCAGTGCGAAGTTTCATCAGAGCTATCTTCCCCAGCGCAGGGAAATTGCGGGTACCAGCGCCACAACACATATAGCTGTTATTTTTCCTTTAACGATGATTATCGTGGCGGCGGTTTGTTTTATTGTTTATTATATACAGAATGCAGGAGACTTAAGAGGGGATGCCGGCGCCGGTTTTATCTTATTGTGCTCCACGCTTGCAATTCCCTTTGTAGGGTATGCCGACGTAATGCTTATACGGCGGGAAATCGGATATCTTGCGCTGCTCTATGCCAGCAAAAATTCAGCGAGGGCAAAGGCTTTTTGTGAGAAACATGACATCATTACGCTGCAGAGAGATGAAGAAAAAACCGAACGGCAGATTGCCATGCTGACAGAGCAGATTACCTCCATAGAACAAAAAATTATCGACCTGACAAAACAACAGGAGGATTTGCTTAAGGAAAAGGAAGAACGGGAGGAGACTTTAAGAAATAAGGGGATTTTGTTTGATGAAAATCCGAATAAGTCGGTTTCTGAAGGAAAGTTTACTTTAAAAGACGATGGAATGGGAACTTTAAATGCCAGGGATTTATATGAGTTTTACCTGAAAGAGGAACAGTATATGAGAGATACCAGGCTAAAGTTAGAGGCAAAGCTTCAACAGTTCGATAAAGAAATTGCCGCTGTTGATGATGATTTTGAAGCCGTAAAAAGGCATATGATATTCTTTGTGGTGATATATATTTTAGTGGCCATTGTACAAAGCGCTTTTACCGGTATTTTGGGCGGAATTACCAGTATGATATGTATCATTGCCAGTGTCAGCTATATTTTTTATTTTGAAGGAAAATGCAAGCGTCCTGTTTTACTGTATTTAGTGGAACATGATAGCAAGTTTGTCAAGGAGTATGCTTTCCGCAACGAGTGCGTACCGATAAAGCACAAGAAGGAAGAACTGCTGCTGATGATGAAGCAAAATGAGGAAGAATTAGAGGATATTAAGAAAAGAAAGGAAAGTATTGTGTTTTAAATTGCCGCATTTTGAAAATAATGCTTGCATTTTAGCTATATCTATGGTACATTAATTGAGTTGTGACTTCGTGATGGAAGAAGCCGCATAATCATTGGATGGTCCGCTGCAAGTGAGAACCAGGCGGCAGGAAGAGCAGGCCGGCCTTGCAAGAACGTCCCATATTCTAAGGAGGTTCATAATGAACGATATTATTAAGAACATTGAAGCTGCACAGTTAAAGGAAAATGTAGCAGACTTCCGGGTAGGCGATACGGTTAAAGTATCCGCTAAGGTTAAGGAAGGCAACAGAGAGAGAATTCAGGTATTTGAGGGTACTGTCATTAAGCGTCAGGGCGGCAGCAACAGAGAGAC
>CANREG010000069.1 GCA_947629565.1 uncultured Lachnospiraceae bacterium | reverse complement strand
GCGGATGCCCTTCATCGAGATGAAGCGAAGCGAAATCGAGATGAGCACGGCAGGAAAAAGTGCGGATGCCCTTCATCGAGATGGAGCTTAAAACAACTGGTATTTGGGCTTTTCCTCATCAAAGATTTTCCACCTGACCAGATCATCCACAAATATACATGCCACAGAAAGCACCAGCCAGAGCAGGGAATACCCAAGGCAAATCTGTCCATGGAAATTATAGGGCATACCGGAGTAATCCCAGACATTCCAATTCAGCTTAATATTGACAATATATCCGGTAACCAGCTCCAAACCGGTAATAATTAAGGCAGAGCAGAACATCTGCGTAATCAGGGACATATGATAACGGGGAGACTGGTTTAGGGCTCCGCACAGCACAAAGGCCAGCCCTCCGCATAGAATCATGGAAAAATGGGAAAATCCCCGGAACAGGATTTCCATATAGAAATAGGCGAATCCGCCCAACAAAAACAAAAAAAGATATTTCATAAATGCTGCACCATGCACTTTTGTATTTTGCATTGCCATTGTTCTTCTCCTTATTACACCTTTTCATTTCATAAGGGTATTGTTTGTCAAAAGGAGAATTTTTATGCCACAGGATAAATATAGCAAAATCAAATGACATGCAGGCGTAAGATAGAGCATGGATATTAATGTACACCAAAGGATTTGAAAAAAATATCATAGTCCCTGATAGCTTAGTGGTAGAGCATTGTCCCAAATAAAAAAGACCGGAAAGGAAATCCGGCCATATGAGGCATTCCTTACCGGTCTTTTTCTGCATTGCCTGTATGATGAATTACGGCTCCAACGGAGTCATCTTAAGTCCTTTATACATCTTGGTGTAGAAGCTGATTTCATCCTGATATAATACGTATCCCCTTGCACCGTCTTTTACAATGTATGCATACTTATTCTTCTGAACATTCATGTATAAAACTTCGTCCACATTAAGTTCCTTTGCCTTCGCTTTGGCTGTATACACATTAAGGGGTTCCAGTTTGAATTTCTTAACTGCCTGCTCGACTGTCATATGAGACACCTCCTGTAAAATTTGAATTGACAAACCGCCATAATCTATACATAATTATATATGTTCTTCTGATATTAGTATATTGTTTATTGTACACAAAGTCAACTAGTAATATTGCACAAATTGTTGAAAAAATACTTGTTTACCTTTAAAAAATTCTGTGTTTCGGGCAATAGGGAGAAAGAAAATGGAAAATAATGTAAATTATCAAATAAAATTAGACCAGATGCTACAGGAGATAATTAAAAAGGACGCAAAGACAGCTCCGCGTCTCTTACTCCATAGCTGCTGCGGACCATGTTCCAGCTATGTTTTAGAATATCTGAGCAGTTATTTTCGGATTACCCTGTTTTATTACAATCCCAATATTTCCGGGGAGCAGGAATACCGCAAGCGGGTAGAGGAGCAGAAACGGCTGATTGATAGTCTGCCGGTGCGCTATCCGGTACAGTTTTTAGAAGGAGACTATGAGCAGGAGCGTTTTGAAAAAGCCATTGCAGGGTTAGAGCATCTCGGGGAGAGGAGTGCCCGCTGTTATGCCTGTTACCGGCTGCGTTTAGAGGAAGCCGCAGTTGTGGCAAAGAAGATGGGCATGGATTATTTTACCACTACCTTATCGGTAAGTCCCTATAAAAATGCCCGGTGGCTGAATGAGATTGGAAAAGCGTTAGAGGAAGAATACGGCGTGCCCTATCTCTATTCGGATTTCAAGAAGCGGAACGGTTACAAGCGTTCCATAGAACTGTCGGAGCAGTATCATTTATACCGTCAGGACTTCTGCGGCTGCAAATACAGCAAGGAAGAAGAGGCGCTCCGCAAAAACTTGAAAAAGGGGTTGTCAAAGGAATAAAAGTGTGGTAGAATTTTTACAATTTGAGATGAAGTAACCGGCAGGGATATGCATACAAAGGCGTAGGCAGCCTGGTTACAGTAGGAAGGAAAAGACCCGCCTATGGAGGAGCATAGGTTTTATTAGTGGTTTTTTTTTTGGGCAAAAATCTGAAAGGGAGGTAATTATGAAAGCATTTCTAATCCTGGAAGACGGACATATTTTTGAGGGAAAAAGCGTTGGCTGCACGGAGGAGATTATCAGTGAGATTGTCTTTAATACATCCATGACCGGTTATCTGGAAGTATTGACGGATCCTTCTTATGCGGGACAGGCGGTGTGCATGACTTATCCGTTGATTGGCAATTACGGCGTATGTTTTGAGGACATGGAGGCCAACAAGCCATGGCAGTCAGGCTTTATCACAAGGGAGATTGCAAAGCTGCCGAGTAATTTCAGAAATCAGGAGGCATTGGAGGAATTTCTGATTGCCAACCGAATTACGGGCATTGAGGGCGTGGATACCAGAGCCATTACCAAGATCCTACGGGAAAAGGGCACGATGCGGGGCATGATTACTACAGATGAGAATTACAATCTGGATATCGTAATCTCAAGGCTTAAGGAATATGTGATCGGCGATGTGGTGCGGATGACCACCTGTAAAGAGATTGAGCATTATGACGGCGACGGGTTCCGGATTGCAGTGCTGGATTTAGGCGCAAAGAAGAATATTATTCGCGAGCTTACCAACCGGGGCTGCGAGGTAATCGTATATCCCTCCTTTACTAAAGCGGAGACTATCTTGGCGGATAAACCGGACGGAATCATGTTGACCAATGGGCCGGGAGACCCTAAGACCAATGTGGAAGTCATCGAGGAAGTGAAAAAGCTGTTTGCCACAAAAATTCCAATCTTTGCTATCTGTTTAGGGCATCAGCTATTGGCCCTTGCAAATGGCGCGGATACGGAAAAAATGAAATACGGCCACAGAGGCGCAAATCACCCGGTAAAAGATCTGAAGACCGGAAAGGTATATATTTCTACCCAGAACCATGGCTATATGGTCAAAGAGGCTACGATTGACCGCGATATAGCCGAAGTCAGTTTTGTCAATGTCAATGATGGAACCGTAGAAGGCGTCCATTATCTCGGAAAAAATGTGCAGACTGTCCAGTTCCATCCTGAGGCATGCGCAGGTCCCTTAGATACAAACTTTTTGTTTGATGAATTTATGAATATGGTGGAGGTGTCTAAATAATGCCAAAGAATCCCAATATCAAAAAAGTAATCGTTATCGGTTCCGGCCCGATTGTCATCGGCCAGGCCGCAGAGTTTGATTATGCCGGTACGCAGGCGTGCCGGGCATTAAAGGAGGAAGGAATCTATGTTATATTGATTAATTCCAATCCGGCCACCATTATGACGGATAAAAATATTGCAGACCAGGTTTACATCGAGCCGCTGACACCTGAAATTGTCAAAAAGGTGATTGTCAAGGAAAAACCGGACAGTATTCTGCCTACTCTCGGCGGACAGGCGGCCCTTAATATTGCCATGGAGTTGGAGGAAACCGGATTTTTGCGCCAGCATAATGTGCGCCTGATCGGTACCTCCGCAAAGACCATTAAGAAGGCGGAAGACCGGGATGAATTTAAAAAGACCATGGAAAAGATCGGAGAGCCTATTGCGCCGTCCAAGGTCGTAACCAATGTGGCCGATGGTCTGGAGTTTGTCAAGGAGATCGGTTATCCGGCAGTGCTCCGTCCCGCTTATACCTTAGGCGGGTCCGGCGGCGGCATTGCAGCGGACGAGGCGGAATTTGTGGAGATTTTGGAAAACGGCCTGCGCCTTTCCAGAGTGGGACAGGTTTTGGTGGAACGCTGTATTGCGGGCTGGAAGGAGATCGAGTATGAGGTAATGCGGGATGCGAACGGAACCGGAATCTGCGTCTGCAACATGGAAAACTTAGATCCTGTAGGTGTACATACCGGGGATTCCATTGTGGTTGCCCCCTCCCAGACTCTGGCGGATAAAGAATACCAGATGCTAAGAAGTTCTGCGCTTAATATTATATCTGAGTTGAAGATTACCGGAGGCTGCAATGTGCAGTTTGCCTTGAATCCGTCCTCCTTTGAGTACTGCGTAATCGAGGTAAATCCCAGGGTAAGCCGTTCTTCTGCGCTGGCTTCTAAGGCTACCGGCTATCCCATTGCCAAGGTATCGGCTAAGATTGCCCTCGGCTATCATTTGGATGAAATCAAAAATGCAATCACCGGCAAGACTTACGCCAGCTTTGAACCGGCGTTAGACTACTGCGTAGTGAAAATCCCCCGTCTGCCCTTTGATAAATTTATTAAAGCCAGCCGCAAACTGACTACCCAGATGAAGGCTACCGGCGAGGTAATGAGTATCTGTACCAACTTTGAGGGCGCGTTGATGAAGGCGCTCCGCTCCCTAGAGCAGCATGTGGACAGCCTGCTTTATGAGGATTTGGACCAGCGTCCGTTAGAGGAAATCCGGGAGGAGTTATACCGGGTGGATGATCGGCGGATTTTTGTGGTTGCGGAAGCGATAAGACGGGGCATTACCTTAAATGAGATTCATGAGATTACCAAAATTGATGTGTGGTTTTTGAGTAAGATTGAAAATTTAGTTAAGACAGAGGCGAGGATTAGGACCGAGGAACTTACAAAGGAGCTTCTCTTAGAGGCGAAACGGCTAGAATTTCCGGACAGCGTAATCGGAAGGCTTGCCGGAAAGACAGAGAAGGAAATCCATGACCTGCGTTTTTCCTATGACATTCACCCCGCCTATAAGATGGTGGACACCTGCGCGGCGGAGTTTGAGGCTTCCACGCCCTATTATTACTCCTGCTATGACGGGGAAAATGAAGTAGACGCCGTCAGAACAAGGAAAAAGGTTATGGTATTAGGCTCCGGCCCAATCCGGATCGGGCAGGGTATTGAATTTGACTATTGCTGCGTCCACAGCACATGGGCGCTGTCAGAAAGCGGCTATGAGACGATTATTGTCAACAACAATCCGGAAACCGTAAGTACCGATTTTGATATTGCGGATAAGCTGTATTTTGAGCCGTTGACGGCAGAGGATGTGGAGGCCATTGTGAATCTGGAAAAGCCGGATGGGGCAGTGGTGCAGTTTGGCGGCCAGACGGCTATCAAGCTGACGGAAGATTTATTAAAAATGGGCGTTCCGATTCTGGGTACCTCTGCTGAAAATGTGGATGCGGCCGAGGACCGGGAGCTTTTTGATGAAATTTTGGAAAAATGCTGTATTCCAAGACCTGCTGGAAAGACGGTATTTACCTGCGAGGAGGCGTTGGCGGCTGCCAATGAACTTGGCTATCCGGTGTTAGTCAGACCGTCCTATGTATTAGGGGGACAGGGAATGCAGATTGCCATTCATGATGAGGATATTGTGGAATTTATGGAGATTATCAACCGTACCGTACAGGAACATCCGATTCTGGTGGATAAATATTTGATGGGAAAAGAGGTAGAGGTGGATGCGGTCTGCGACGGCGAGGATATTTTAATTCCGGGCATTATGGAGCATGTAGAGCGGGCCGGAATCCATTCCGGAGACAGTATTTCCGTATATCCGGCAAGAAGCCTTTCCGATAAAATCAAGAGGGTGTTGGAGGATTATACCAAAAAGCTGGCTACGAGCCTGCATGTAATCGGACTGATTAATATTCAGTTTATCGTGTATCAGGATGAGGTCTATGTCATTGAGGTTAATCCCCGTTCCTCCAGAACGGTGCCGTATATCAGTAAGGTAACGGGTATTCCTATCGTGGACTTAGCGTCTAAGGTGATTATCGGAGAGAAGATTAAGGATTTGGGCTATGAGCCGGGGCTACAGCCGGAGAGCGAATATTTTGCGGTAAAGATGCCGGTATTCTCCTTTGAAAAGCTGCGGGGCGCAGAGGTCACATTAGGCCCGGAGATGAAGTCTACCGGTGAATGTTTGGGCATTGCCAGAGACTTTAACGAGGCCCTTTATAAGGCCTTTTTAGGAAATGGTGTAGATCTGCCCAAGCATAAAAAAATGGTGCTTACGGTAAAGGATTCTGATAAACTTGACGCAGTAGAGATAGGCAGGCGTTTCGCCGCTCTAGGCTATGAGATATATTCCACGAGAAGCACCTGCCGAGTGCTCAATGAGAACGGGGTGGCTGCGAAGCCAATCAATAAGGTGGAGGCGCCTTCTCCCAATCTGCTGGATTTGATTTTAAGCCATGAGATTGATCTGGTTATCGACACGCCGGCTCAGGGAATCGAAAAGAGCAAAGACGGCTTTATTATCCGCCGCCATGCCATTGAAACCGGCGTTACGGTGCTGACCAGCTTAGATACCGCCGACGCTTTGCTGACCTCCTTAGAGAAGGCCAACAAGGAACATCTGACTTTAGTTGATATATGTACATTATAGGAAAATCGTGGTAAAATAGAGGAATGGGAATGGCCGAATTGCCACTGGATTTTATCAGGCGGATACGGCGGTTTCCGGATATTGGATAGGAGGAGGCAGCAATATGGTAGTAGAACCAAAGGTAAAGGGATTTATCTGTACCACAGCCCATCCGGTGGGGTGTGAGAAAAATGTATTGGAGCAGATAGAATATGTAAAGAAAAGCGGAGCCGTTAACGGTCCGAAAAAGGTACTGGTAATCGGGGCTTCCACAGGCTATGGCTTGGCTTCCCGGATTACGGCGGCATTTGGCATGGGAGCCGCCACTGTTGGCGTCTTTTTTGACAAGGAGGCCAGCGGCAAGCGGACGGCAACGCCGGGATTTTACAATATGAAAACCTTTGACCGCGAGGCGGCAAAGGCCGGACTGTATGCGAAATCCATTAACGGAGACGCATTTTCTGTAGAAATCAAAAATCAGGTTATCGATATTATCAAGCAGGATTTAGGCAAGGTGGATCTAGTCATCTATTCATTAGCGTCGCCGAGAAGAACTACGCCGGACGGAACCACTTATGTATCTGCCCTAAAGACTGTGGGCAGGGAATTTACACAGAAGAATTGGAACCTAAGAACCAACGCCATTGAGGAGGCTACCATTTCTCCGGCTTCCGAAGAGGAGATTGCGGCCACCATTAAGGTGATGGGCGGCGAGGACTGGATTGACTGGATGAATGCTTTGGCAAAGGCGGATGTTCTCGCTGAACATGCGCTTACCTTGGCCTATACCTATATCGGCCCGCAGCTTACCTACCCCATTTACCATGAGGGAACCATCGGACAGGCAAAGAAGAATCTGGCTGACAGCGCAGCGGTGATTACAAAGAATCAGGAAGCCCTGGGCGTAAAGGCCTATGTGTCTGTCAATAAGGCGTTAGTCACGCAGGCAAGCTCTGCCATTCCGGTAGTGCCCCTGTATCTTTCTGTGCTTTATCAGGTAATGAAGGAAAAAGGGATTCACGAGGGCTGTATTGAACAGATGTACCGGCTCTACAAGGAAAAGGTATATGGTGCGGACGGAATTGAGACGGAAGAAGACGGTATGATCCATGTGGACGACTGGGAGATGCGCGAGGATGTGCAGAAAGAGGTTATGGATATCTGGGATCAAATTGACAGCGATAACCTTTTTAAGCTGGCTGATACGGAAGGCTACTGGAATGACTTCTACCGTATGTTTGGGTTTAAGATGGAGGGCGTTGACTACTCTGCGGATGTCGAGGTGTGATTCCTTTCATTTTAGGTTCCAGCTTAATTATTTTTCCAATGGATATGAACAAGAAAACCGGATTTAATGCTTACCTCCAATTGTGCTGAAAGTTCAGCGGCGATGGCAAGCAGCTCTTCGGTTTTCTTTTGCGTATAACCGGAATAGCTCATCATCATGCGAAGCTCCGTCTGCACGAAGGACTGCCAGTTTTTTGGCGAGTGGGAGAGCATTTTGATAATCTCTTTTTCCATTCCTGAATCTAATTTAAGCAGGGTTTCCTGCTCTTTTTCCGAAAGGCGGGATAATCTGCTTTCTATGCCGGGAAGAAATCCTTTCCCAAAAGACGAATCAGCGTCGTTTGGCGTCTCGCTGGCAATCAGTTCGCTGGCAAAACGCAGTAATTTTTTATTGGAAAAAAGTTTATAGTAGGCAAAACAGCGCAGCAGATTCATCAGGTCCGGATCAGCGTGCTCCGGCTCCACGGCCTTGTTGAAAGCCTGATGAAAGTCCTGGCAAATCAGGGAGTATACCGCATAGCCAAGGCTTTGTTTGCTGTTAAAATGGTAGGGAATCAACGCCCGGTTCATCCCTGTGACTGTACAGATATCATTGTAGGTTGTGGCGGTAAATCCCTGTTGATAAAATAATTTTCTGCCCGCTTCAAAAATGTTTTGCCGGGTCTGTTCGCCCACCTTATATGAAGACTTCATGGCAAATCCTCCTTCATGTGCCGGTTTATAATCATTTCCTCTGATTATACGGGATTTTTGCGTGATGTTCAAGTGTTGACAGATTCATGGTTGACAGAGAAAAAGACCTGTGTTACTATCTTGGTAATAAAGCGATTACCTACAAAAAGGGGGAGAACAATGGAAGAGTCTGGCGGCAATATGGCATATGGCGAGGGGGCAGACAGGAAGGCGGCTGATATTTCCACAGCCGGCAGTGAAAAATCGGACAACGGACAGCCGAAGCGGAAAAAATTGAGCGGTTGGAAAAAGGGATTGCTGATTGTGGCAGTGTTGGCCGTGTGGTGGTTTTTGGGCTGGTTGGTGACTTCGATAGAGAAAAAGAAAATTTTAGTGGATTACCCGCCTGAGAAGGTGGAGGCCTATCTGGAAAAATGTTTCAATGCGGATATGTCGGTTACCTTTAATGAGGCGGCGTACAATGCTTTTTCTATGGCGGACTATATTCCGTATGAGGTTACAACCGTTTTAGACGACGGAACGCCGATTACCTATGACGCCTACTGGGAGAAAGATTACATCATTGACGACGGGGTGAGTACCACCTATAGAAAAGAAATGCTGACCTATTATGGGGAAAAGTATGGAATCCCCTGTGAGATAAGGGAGTATTCCACTTATCTGCGGCCAACATGGGAAGATTTGGAGGGAAATCCGCCGCCTATGGCAGAATTTTTGGAAACCTTGTATAACAGCAGTTATATTCAGGGGGGACAGGAATTTGAGTTTGATATATACGGGCCGGGAAACGGGTATCTGGACTTTACGATGAGTCTGGAGGAACCCTATAATTTACAGGAGATTCTTGCCGATATATCGTCAGGAAAATAAAATGAGAAAGGAAGGAAAAAAATTATGGCGCATATTTCAGATGCGGAATGGGTGTTTTTAAATTTACTTTGGACACATGGAAAACTTACCATCGCACAGATGGAAAAACTGTTAAAGGACAGTAAGCATTGGAGCAAGCATGCAATTATATCCTTTTTGAAAAAGATGGAGAGCAAGGGGCTTGTCAGCTATCAGGTGGAAGGAAGGGCAAAGGTTTTCTATACGACGCTGGAAAGGGAGGAGACCAGAAGAAAAGAGACGGTGGGATTTATGGATAAGGTGTTTCATGGAAAGCCGGGGCTTATGATTTCCTCACTGGTCGAGGAGGAAGAGCTGCCGCCGGAGGAGATTGATAAACTGATTGAACTTTTGGAGGAGAAGAGAAAGGATTCATAATATGCAGATTGCGGGTTTGTTTACGGTTACTGTGGAAGCGTCGCTGTTAATCCTGCTGATTTTATTCATACGCCGGATGTTCGGCACCAAGCTGCATCCGGGGGTGATGAAATGCCTGTGGGCGTTTCCGGCGCTGCGCATTTTGCTTCCCTTTGAATTGCCTGTGGAGGTTCGCTGGCTTTATGCGGTTCATTTTCCGCCGGAAAGAGTACTGGTGTGGATATGGCTGGCAGGAGCCGCAGTATGTTTTTTGCTGTTTACGGTAAGGAACCGCCGTTACGGGGAGCTGCTTAAGGCAAACAGTGAAATTTACGGAAAAAAGGACGGCGTGCTGGTCTATTTTGTGGATGATAATATCGGCTCCTGTCTGAAGGGGTTAGCGTCGCCGAAAATTTATATCAGCCGTCTGGCAGAGAACAGTCTGGACTGGTGCAAATGGATTGTCAAGCATGAGCTTTCCCACTACCGGGCGTGGGATAACTGGTATGTTTTGTTAAGAAACCTGTGCCTGATTATGCAGTGGTTCAATCCGCTGGTGTGGTATGGGGCGGAGTGCTGTGCGGAAGACTGTGAGCTTGCCTGTGATTACCGGGTGACAAGGGGAGAGGATAAGGAAGGACAGATTGTGTACGGCAGGTGTCTGGTAGCCATGGCGGCGAAAAAGCCTAAGGAGGCTTTCGACAACATGGCTATGGGAAGTTCTCTGGGAAAAGGGAGTTTAAAGAAGCGGATTGAGCAGTTGGGAAGGGAAAAATTCTGCCCTGCGGCTTTGGAATATTTGCTGATAGCCGTTTTGGCGGCGGCAGTCCTGTTCTGTTTTTTAGGGCCCTCTAATACGGATTCGGATGTGCTGGCATTGCTTGGGCGGCACGCCGTTATTTGAAGAGCGGATTATCTGCTATGAGGTGGAGGACGGAAAAAAGGAGAGCCGGGACAGGCTGCTTGACAATATACAGACGAAGAAACAATGTTTGTATGAGGAAATCTGCGTCCTGCCGGTGGGAACAACGGGAGCGGCAATTATTTTTCCGGGCAGCGCTTATCAATCCGGGGATATGGCAGAAATGCTGGCAGAAGATACTGAGGTAAGGATTGAGTCCGGCGATAATGTGTACCGTGTTGTTTTAAGCGAGGAACAGACAGTAATCACCAAAGATGAAGGTGGGTACAGTATATGGCTTGAGATGAAGGATGTGCTGCCGCAGCCGGTACCGGACGAAAATTACAAGGTATATTTTGGCGGAAGGCTTCAGTTTGAAGGAGAGGCAAAAGACATAGACGCAGGGTATATGCGTCTGGTCGAGGAATATAATTTTGACAGGGCGTATGATGTACAAAAGCTGCTGACATTAAAAAATCCCTGCGGCGTAAGGAGGAGATAGTATGATACAGGCGTATAAACAGTCATGGATAAGAACGTTTAAGGCAAAGGGAAGAATGGGAAGGGAGTTGTACATAAAGGCGCTGATCATGCATTTTGTGCTGCAGATTCCCCTATTTGTCATGGTATTTTTCGATCCTCTGGAAAGTGAAAATGTCTTGGTGCTCATCCTTTCAGGGATTTTGATTATATTTTCTATGGCTTCCCTGTTTCCCATAATCAGCAGCAGCATCCAGCGGATGCATGATGTGGGAAAAAGCGGTTGGTATCTGCTGTTATACTGGCTGTTAAACCATCTCTTTTTTATTGGCCTGATTCTGTTTGGCATACAGGTCAGGAAGGAAAGCGCAGAGGAAAACCAGTGGGGGCTGCCGGCAGATGCGGCGGAGAATATGGCGGGCGCCGCCGGGGAAGACTCTTTTGTGGACGAGCGGATTACCGAGCAGCAGGTAAAAGAGGAGAAGAAGGAAATGAGAAACACACTGTTAAAGGTTTTTGGCATTGTGATTTTGGTAATTTTTGTCATTCCCTTTTTCATTTCCCTGATCCTTTCCCTTGTCTTTTGATTTAGGTTACTTCATGAAAATCCGGCAATGCCGAAAGGCATTCCCGGAAAATGTTTCGGATATTGAGGATATAAAGATGACAGCAAGCTATTATTCCCTGAACCGTTATCTCAGGGAGCATTTTGGAGAAAAGCTATATAAGATTGCCCTAGACGGGGGATTCACCTGTCCGAACCGGGATGGAAGTCTTGGTTTGGGCGGGTGCATTTTCTGTTCCGGCGCAGGCTCCGGAGAGTTTGCCGGGAACCGGGAGGACAGCATTACCCTTCAGATTGAAAAGGGAAAGGAGCGGTTGAAAAAGAAATTTCCCGGCGGGAGATACATTGCCTATTTTCAGGCATTTACCAATACTTACGCCCCAGTGGAGAAATTGCGTCCGCTCTATGAGGAGGCGATAAATCATCCGGATGTGGCTGTGCTTTCCATAGCCACCAGACCGGACTGTCTGCCGGAAGAGGTGCTTGATTTGTTAGCGGAAATGAACCGCCGAAAACCTGTATGGGTGGAGCTTGGCTTACAGACCATTCATGAGCGGACGGCGCAGTATATACGCCGGGGATATTCCCTGCCGGTTTACGACCAGGCAGTCAGTCATTTAAAATCTATCGGGGTACAGGTAATCACACATGTCATATTGGGCCTCCCGGGCGAGACGGAAGAAGACATGAAGGCAACTGTCCGCTATGTGGGGAACAGCGGCACGGACGGAATTAAGTTGCAGCTTCTCCATGTAATCAGGGGAACAGACTTAGAGAAAGATTATCGGGAGGGCCGTTTTTCTACCATGGAGCTTTCCGATTATGTCCGTCTTGTGGCGGACTGTATTGCCCTGCTGCCGCCCGATATGGTCGTCCACAGAATCACCGGTGACGGCGACCGAAACACCCTTGTGGCTCCCCTCTGGAGTCTCGACAAAAAAAGAGTTCTCAATGCCCTTAACCGGGCAATCCATAATCCCTGATTTCTCCCCTTTACATGGATAAGTTTCCATTATCCGCTTTTTAGTCGTAACACCGCTGGTTGGTCCTGCATGAAGCACATGCGGAGAAGTGTCTGAGCACCGGGTTAGGGGTGCTGGAAAAACATCTTAAGCCACGCTTTCGCTCTGTTGAAAACGCAGCGGTACATAAGCGGAGGACTTGCTACATTATCGGATAAGTTATGCTTTCAAAGTCCTCCGCAAGTACCGGCGTTTTCAAAGGGGCTTTAGATGTTTTCCAGTCACCCCTTCCCGGTGTGAGTTCTTCGTGAGCATGTGCTTCATGCAGGACCAACCGACGGCAGGATTTCTTAAAACCGAAACCAGTGCAGGAAAAAGGGGACAGGCTTGCTTAGAAATATAAATAAAATGAAATATATATTACAGATTTATGCACCTAATAGTTGCCAAACTGGAACGCATAAGTAGATTGTTTGCAGATAGCGGATATAGTATAATTTTTGGTAGTG
>CANREG010000068.1 GCA_947629565.1 uncultured Lachnospiraceae bacterium | reverse complement strand
CACTGTCAGGATAGCAAATGTCACTGTCACAATCAGGTGAATCATTCTCTCATGTGCAAAAAATGCAATCTGTACCAAATGCTTTTTCATCTCCTCCTCCCAGTCCATTTCTTCCTCTGATTCCAATAGCTGGTCTATGTACTTCATATATTGTCTGATTCGGTCCGCCATAATCTTTCCTCCTGTCGCATTATATTTTGTATCTTTGTCATTCGACATCTCCGCACGGCTTATTGCTTTCGCGAATATTATACCACACTATTGAAGAAATAGAAAACCCCAAAGGGGGAACCTTTGAGGCTTATTTAACCAATTTCTTTATCTTATCATAATACTGTGGATTATGTTCGTTTTTTTCAATGAAATAGATAAAAGGCGCTGTATCTATAAATACTTTCTTATAATCTGTCATTGTCCCTCATCTCCCTCATATATTCATCTACATGCATTCCCCTTTCACTGGGCATTATAAAACTGTCCCAATCAACTGGTGTTTTTTCCCGCTTTGCTTTTGGTGCATCTAACAATGTGACAACAACCTCTGCACCATCATATTGCTGCATATCTTCATCTTCGATAACGACTGTATTTCCTCGTATCATACCTTTTACAGCTACTAACATATTAACACCTCCTGACAAAATTTCGATTTATAATAGATATATTATAACCCTTTTTATTTTTTAAGTATACATCTCTTTATGTCTTTAATCCCCGCAATGCCACTTCATAATTTTCGTATCCTGACACATTTATGAACAATAATATTGTACCATTAAATGCTTATAATCTCAATGAGAATTACAGTCTTGTTTGTGTCAACCATTTCTTGACAACTTTTTCTTATTTTCTATATATTTCCCACAGCATACAAAGGCAGATTCACAACCCATTCCTCCTCCTGGTAATCAGACATCGATACCCTTACGGCATATTCCGGATTGTATTTCTGGCAATATACTTTTAAGCTCTTCGCTCTGAGATTCTTCTCCGCCTTTACCTCCACAGGAATCACATTTTTCCCTTTCTGCAACAGAAAATCTACCTCATAGGTGGATTTTTCCCCTGCGTAATAATACGGTATATAACTCGTATCAGACACTAGCTGCTGCAACACATACTGTTCCGTCAAAGCTCCCTTAAATCCAGTGAACACTGCATTTCCTTCCAATATAGACCCCGCATCCAATTCACTTAAAGCGCCAAGAAGTCCCACATCTAACAAATATAATTTAAAAGCAGAAAAATCAATGTACGCTTTCAACGGCACTCCGGGCTTGTTTACCCGATATACCTTCTTAATCAGGCCGCAATCCAACAGCCATTCTATGGCAAGTTCAAATTCCTTCATTCTGGCGCCCTTTTTAATCTGTCCAAAAAAGAATTTCTTGTTTTCCTTAGATAACTGCATAGGAATCGAATTCCAGACCAGCCGAATCCTTGCC
The DNA here is from genome assembly GCA_947629565.1 of uncultured Lachnospiraceae bacterium. Taxonomy (GTDB): domain Bacteria; phylum Bacillota; class Clostridia; order Lachnospirales; family Lachnospiraceae; genus CAG-590. The sequence goes on along the minus strand of CANREG010000068.1, from coordinate 12,091 downwards.
AGACTGCTTTTGTCGGCATGCTTGCCAAAATCATTCTCATACTGTTCCAAAATGCCGTTTTGCAGATTGCGGACTTCCGCATAATCTTTATGCGCGCTGAAAAATTCAACAATCTCCGGCATACCACCAACATAATAATAATTCTTAAGCCAAAAACTGTACCGGTCACGACAATCCCTGATTAGCAGATAGTCTTTCTGCGCTATCAGCCGCTCCAATGCTTCCTCTCCCATAGCCTTTAAAAACTCCCTGAAATTCATGGGATGCAACTCCATAGTCTCCACCTTTCCCACAGGATAAGAGACTCCTTCATGAATTGCAACCCCCAATAAAGAACCTGCCGCTATCACAGCATATTCCGGCGCATCTTCACAAAAGTATTTGAGCGCCTCAAGAGCTTTAGGCGCCTCCTGAATTTCATCAAAAATAATTAATGTATCCTCCGGCGTTACCTCTAATCCGGTTTCTATATTAATATTCATTACAATCCGGCGGATGTCATAGTCCTCTTCAAATATCTGCTTCATCCGCTGGTTGTTAAAAAATGAAACATAAGCGGTTTTTTTAAAATATCGTTTTCCAAATTCTTTCATCAGCCAGGTTTTCCCCACCTGTCTGGCTCCCTTTACAATCATGGGTTTGCGTTTTTCCTTATCCTTCCAACAGACAAGCTGCTGCATTGCAAAGCGTTCCATAGCAACACCTCCTTACATTTATTATAACAAACTTATTCTTATTATCAACACTTTTTCTTCGGTTATTTCATCATTTATATACATTTTTTCTTTGATTAAACTACATATTTTTTACACTTTTTCTCCGATAAGTTTTCTCTCCTGTATAATTTTTTTGTCCCGTCCGGCAACATACCATAAAAAATAAAAGACAAATTTCAAATTTTTTGTTGACACTTTTTTCCCAATGTGTTAATCTTTGTTTACATAAATTTTTATAGAATTTTTAAATACTGTGATAAGGAATAGTAGGATTTTGGAAGTATACAGAGAGCCGCTGGCTGGTGCAAAGCGGTTATGGAAAGAATCTGAACTGGCCTTTGAGTAGCCCGCTGAACATGGCAGTTTCCGCTAGTAGGTGTGGACGGAGCCCAACCGTTATACAAGGGAGGATATATGACATTTTGTCCGTATCTGCAATGAGTGCATACAATGATGTATGAATTAGAGTGGTACCGCGTAGGTGACAGCCTTTCGTCTCTAGCCAGGAGACGAGGGCTTTTTTTATTCTATAAAATAAAAGGAGGTAATTTATTATGATGGATGCAACCAAGTACAAGAGAAATTATTTCATGCCGCCGACAGAGTCCTTGGAATGGACCAAAAAAGAGTACATCGACAAGGCTCCGGCATGGTGTTCCGTAGATTTGAGAGACGGCAACCAGGCGCTTATCGTACCTATGAGCTTAGAGGAAAAAATTGATTTCTTCAAAATGCTGGTACAGGTAGGCTTTAAAGAGATTGAGGTGGGGTTCCCCGCCGCCTCTGAGACGGAGTATGATTTTCTCCGGGCGCTGATTGACCAGAATTTAATTCCAGATGATGTGACCATTCAGGTATTGACACAGGCAAGGCCCCACATTATCCAGAAGACCTTCGAGGCTGTAAAAGGATGCAAACATGCGGTGGTTCATTTATACAATTCCACCTCGCTTGCCCAGCGGGAACAGGTATTTAAAAAATCAAAGGACGAGATTAAGCAGATTGCTGTTGACGGCGCAAAGATGCTTTTGGATTTAACCAAAAAGGACGGCGGCAACTACCAGTTTGAATACTCTCCGGAATCCTTTACCGGAACCGAGGTAGAGTACGCCTTAGAGGTGTGCAACGCCGTAATTGATGTGTGGAAACCCACGCCGGATAACAAGGTGATTATTAATCTTCCCGCAACGGTGGAGATGTCCCTTCCCCATGTCTATGCCAGCCAGATTGAATACATGAGCAAGAACTTAGCCTGCCGGGAAAATGTGGTTCTTTCCCTTCACCCCCACAACGACAGAGGGTGCGGCGTGGCTGATTCGGAGCTTGGCCTGCTTGCGGGAGCTGACCGGATTGAGGGCACCTTATTCGGCAACGGCGAGCGCACCGGTAATGTGGATATCATCACCCTCGCCATGAACATGTACACCCATGGCGTTGATCCCAAATTAGACTTTTCCGACATTCCGAAGATTACAGAACTCTATGAACGGGTGACCGGCATGCGGGTTTACGACCGCTCCCCCTATACCGGAAAGCTGGTATTTGCTGCATTTTCCGGCTCCCATCAGGACGCCATTGCCAAGGGCATGAACTGGAGAGAGGAAAAGCATTTAAAGGATTGGACCGTACCTTATCTGCCCTTAGATCCCCATGATGTGGGACGGGAGTACGAGGGTGATGTCATCCGCATCAATTCCCAGTCCGGAAAGGGCGGCATCGGCTATGTATTAGAGCAAAGCTACGGCTTTAATCTTCCTGCAAAGATGCGGGAGGATTTGGGATACGCCGTAAAAAATGTATCCGATCATTTACACAAGGAGCTTTCCCCGGAGGAAATTCTTGGCATCTTTAACAAGGAGTATGTGAACATCAAGACGGCCATTAAATTAGACGAGTGCCATTTTGTCCAGGAGGGCAACGGCGTTATCTCCACTGAGCTGACGATTAAGCGGGACGGGGTTCAGAAGGTATACCATGGCTCCGGCAACGGGCGGTTAGACGCGGTTTCCAACGCCATCAAGAAACACTTTGGCATTGCCTTTAAGCTGACCACCTATGAAGAACACGCATTACAGCGCGGCTCCAATTCCCAGGCCTGCGCCTATGTGGGAATTGAAATGGAGGAAGGCGGCCCGGCAATCTGGGGCTGCGGCATCAAGAACGATATCATTGACGCCTCCGTATGCGCGCTGCTTTCCGCGGTCAATAAAGAGTTAGATAAAGAGCATATCAAATAACTAATTTGTATAGCGCAATGCTTCAATGGGTCTCATATCCGCCGCCTTGTATGCCGGGTAAATGCCAAAGACCACGCCAATCAGCATGGAAAAGCCGACGGCAATCATCACCACATCCCTGGATAGGCTTGCGGATACGGAGTCCCCTATATGATTAATCATAAATACAATCAGAACAGAAAGCAGCAGTCCAATCAGGCATCCGATTATGCTTACAAGCAAAGCCTCAATCAGAAACTGAATCAGGATCGTCTGCTTTCTGGCGCCGATTGCCTTTCGAATACCGATTTCACGGGTTCTCTCCGTCACAGACACAAGCATGATATTCATAATACCAATCCCACCTACCAACAGGGAAATTGCGGCAATCCCCCCAAGCATCCACTTCATGGTATTGGTAACGCTGCTCATGGTCTCCATAATAGTTGAGGAATTAATTACAGAAAATGCATCCTCATCTCCGGACAGTCTTTCATAAAGATACGCGGTAATCTCCGATTCCACCAGATCCATACTGTTTTCATCCTTTGAAGAAACATAAAAGCTTTCAACTCTCCGGCTTCTGCCGTTAATCTTCGACAAAACTGTATAGGGAATATAGGCTTCCAGCCGCTCTGACACATTTCCCACCGCGCTTTCCTCTTCCTCTAATACCCCGATTACCGTAAAATGATAACCATCTATGGACAAGGTTTCCCCTGTCACATTGGTCCGCCCGAAAAGCTCCTCGGCTGCTGTGGCATTGATGACTGCCACAAAGGTATTCTGATTGACATCTGTGTTTTTCAAAAAACGCCCCCTTGCCAAAGAAAGTCCCCGAATATCATAATATGCGCCGGTAGTACCATATAAAGTAACGGATTCACTGTTACGCTCATATTTAATGGTTCCATTTCCCTGGGCGTAGGGCGCAGTTTCCCATACGGAATCTTTTTCCGTCAGGGCTTGAACCTCGGACAGGGTAAGGGGATTTCCTTTATCATCCTGTACCTGTACCATCAGATAGTTCGTTCCCATGCTGGCTATAGAATCTGTCACATCGCTGGTGGCGCCGTTTACAATGGATACCAACACCACCAGAGACACCACACCGATAATCATGCCCAACATTGTCAAAAAAGAACGCAGCTTATTGGAAAAAATGGAATCCACCGCCATTTTTACTGACTGCAATATCATAGCTCCACCTCCTGCACCCTTCCGTCTAAAATGCGGATTTTCCGTTCTGCCTGATCTGCCACATGTTCATCATGGGTGATTAAAACAATCGTATTTCCTTTAGCATGGAGGGCATGGAACAGCTCCATAATCTCCTCTCCGGTTTTCGTATCCAGATTGCCGGTAGGTTCGTCCGCCAATATAATCGAGGGATTGGTAACTAAGGCTCTTGCAATAGCTACCCGCTGCTGCTGACCTCCGGAAAGTTCCATAGGCTTATGGCTCTTTCGCTCTAATAGCTTTACCTGTTCAAGCGCGTCGGATACCCTGTCTTCCCTTTCCTTTTTTGCCACCCGCTGATATATCAGTGGCAGTTCCACATTTTCCCATGCTGTCAATTTACTTAACAGGTTAAAATTCTGAAACACAAATCCGATTTTATCATTGCGGATTCCGGCTAGCTGGTCATCGGAATACTCTTCTATCGCTGCCCCGTCCAGATAATAAGCGCCCTCGTCTGCCACATCTAAGCAGCCTATCATATTCATCAGGGTGGATTTGCCACTGCCAGAGGGACCAATAATACTTACAAACTCGCCATCATCTATTTGCAGGGTTGCATAATCTAAGGCTTTCACAATTTCCCCGCCCACCTCATAGGTTTTACAAAGATTTTCTATTCTGATCATTGTTGGCCTCCCGTTCCTCCTGTGGGTGGTGCAGACATATCGCCGGAGCGGTTTCCTCTGCCCTGTCCATCCATCTTCATGCCGTGACGGTCTTCCATGCCATCCATCTGTCCCGGCATTCCAAAGCCTCCGAATCCGCTTTGGCTGCTGTCATCTTCACTGCCCGCCATCTGATAATAAATGGTGTCCCCTTGGGAAAGGCCGCTCTCCACCTCAACATAGGTTTCATCCGACATACCTAAAGTTACCTCTATCTTATCTGTAAGTTCTCCTGTTCCTTCCTCATATCCGGTATAGACATAGCTTTTACTTCCTTCATCTTCCACTGCCGCCACCGGAATCACCAGAACATTTTCTGCCTGTTCCATAATCACCTCTGCGGAGGCGTTCATTCCCTGATACATTTCATCGGTTTTATCAAAGGTAATCTCTACAGGGTACTGGGCGGTGCCGCCACTGCTTTCTGCGCTTTGGAAAACAGCGGTAATGGTTCCCGCAAAGGTGGTATCCGCCACTGCGTCTAAGGTAATTTCTGCGCTTAGTCCGGTTTTCATATTCAGTATATCCATTTCGTCCACATTCATGGTCACCTTCATCTTGTCTCCGTAAGCAATGGTAAATCCGGTAAGGGTTTCCACAGAAGCTATAGAATCGGAATCGCTGTCAGAAGACGATACGCTACTGCCGGAAGCAGATGCTTTACCCGCACTTGTGGTAACGGAAGCTGCCCCGCCGGCACTTTTGCCATTCCCGCCGGTTTTACCGGACTGATTTTCGCTTTGGGAAGTTTTTTCTGAATCTGTATCTTCTGTCTTTTGGTCTTTATCACTATCATCATTCTTTTGATTAGAAGCGTCCGTTTCCGTACTATCCTTTTTATCATCCTTTTCCGGCTGGGCAGCTTCCGTATTATCAACAGCGTTTGCAGTCTCCGTTGTCTCTCCAGGTTGGATTTCCGTGCCAGCCGTCATATCAGTGGTTAGTAGACTCTCCCCTGTTCCCACAGCAGACAGCAGCTGCATGTCTCCGGATGCTGTGACCTGAGAGATTTCCTGTGTTGTTATATCAGAATCAACAATATTCTCTGCTAAAACAGTTTCGCCGGTTTCTTCTCCTTCCGAAAAAGAGACAGCCGCTGTCCGGAGGGTACTTTCACTATTACTATCTGCCATGTCAGCCTGAACCCCGTCACTGCCGGAAGCAGATGTATTCTGAGCAGCAATCGTCTCAATCATCCCTGTAGCCGGAGCAGTAATTCCGCCGTCCGCCTGTATGGACACCAGCGTATTTAACAGGGAGGTCAACTGTTCCCGCTCCTTTATTGCCTGCATATATTCGGCAGAATTTATGTCTCCCTCTATGGTATAGACTTTTGTAGAGGCGCTGACCTTATCATTTTCCGATACATTTACGGAAGAAATATTGCCTGCGGTTCCTACAACGGAAATGGGTTGATGTATATAAGAAACACCACCGCCTAGAGCTACGCCATCCTGATTATTCACCGACACCTCTTCCTCATATTCAAAAACACTGTCGTCAAAGGTTACCACCACCCGGTCTGATTCAACACGTTCTACAGTTCCGTCGGTTTGCGTGTCTCCACTGCTTACAGTTACGCTGTCGCCAACATTTAGGTTTGCTGCACTGTTGATATCTACCGCCATCAGTCCATCGCTTGAAAGCAGCATAAGCTCACCCTGCTCATTCATCACAGCAATAACACTGTCCCCTTCTTTTCCGTAAATCTTCTTTACCCTGCCGGAAACCCCTGCTTTAATATTCTTACTGGTACTGCTGCTTTTCTCGGAAGAAATGGTGCTGTCTGTTTCACTGATTGCCTCCTGTACCTCCGACAGGCAGAGGGCCAAAGAATCTTCATCTACAGTAGCTAACAGGGTACCTTCTTCCACATAGCTGCCCTCATCAACTAACAGTTCCTTAAGCTCTAAATCCGTAGGCAGAACAATGTCTGTGGAATCGGCATAGGAAATGGTTCCCGTACCGGATATGCTGTTTTTTATGGTTCCCGTCTCCACCGAAATCTCTCTGACTTTGCTCTTCTCACTCTGCTTTGCCTTTGGTCTTTTAATAAAAAAGCCTGCCAAAGCAACAACACACAGGCATAAAATCCCTGTGACAATCCATTTTCGCCTGCCTTTTTTCCAATGTCCCTTTTTGTTTTCCGGGGACTTCTTATGCTTTAATTCACTCAATGCTTTCGCCTCCATTTCCGCTGCTTCTTTCAAAGCAGCAATTTCCAATCTTTTATCAAGGTAACCTTAACAGGCTTTTCTTAAAAAAACCTTGAAGGATTTTGAAAAAAATTTGAAGTAACCTTTCTATGCTTATTTTCAATGTTTTTTTAAGCTTTCTGCTATAATATCTGGTATAATATTTACAGATTACAAAAGGAGGCACGGGACATGCGGCTTTTACTGGTAGAAGATGAAGAAGGGTTTGGAGAAGCCTTATGCGCATCCCTAAAACTGGAACACTACATCACAGACTGGGCAAAGGATGGGGAAGAAGGGCTTTCCTTAGGACTTTCTGATGTGTATGATGTGATTATTTTGGATATCATGCTGCCGGTAATGAACGGGTTAGAGGTATTGCAGAGCCTAAGAAAACAGGGAATCCACACGCCGGTGCTGCTGCTGACCGCCAAGTCGGAAATCGAAGATAAAATATAACCGGTCTCGACTCCGGAGCAGATGACTATCTGACCAAACCCTTTCATCGGGAAGAGCTGTATGCCAGGCTTCGCGCTCTTACCCGGCGAAATGCGGCTCCCGCATTATCAAATCTTGCCTACGGCGATATCTATATGCAGCAGGGCAGCATTGAAATTTGCTGCAAGACCAGCGGCCTGAGCTTAGCCTTAAACGGAAAAGAATATCAGCTTATGGAATACCTGCTGCGAAATGCGGGACAGATTATAAGCCGGGAGCAGATTATTGAAAAAATATGGGGATATGATACCAATGTGGAATACAACAATGTAGAGGTATATATATCCTTTCTGAGAAAGAAACTAAATTTCATTAAGGCTCAGGTTTCCATACAGACCATACGCAAGTTAGGTTACAAACTGACACAGGATAAACAGGAGTGAAGAAAATGATTAAACAACTGCGCAAACGCATTATGCTGACTATGTTCCTTATGCTTTCCATTATTTTTGTCAGCATTTTAGTGGCAATTAATATCTTTAATGCCACCAGAAGCCGCAACGAGGTGGATAGTATGCTACATTCCATTCTCCAGAGGGAAATGCGGTTCAAAAATGACAAACAGGAGAATATGCCGGACTCACCCCAGCATAACCGGAAACCACCTGAGGAAGACAAGCCGGAAGCTTCTGACCCGGACTTAGAACAACGCATGGAAATTATCGGCTCCCATTTTATCCTGGTCCGGCATGCTTCAGAGGATGAGAATGAAACCATTGAAAACACACTGTCCGACAGCTATACGGACGATGTGATAAAGGAATACTGTAATCAGATATTAGAGGAAGGAAAAATGAGCGGAACCACAAACCATCTGCGCTACTTAGTCCGCCATGAGGACGGGAATACCGTCATTGCCTTTATTGATTACACCTCCAATGAACAGAGCAGAAAAAATGTGCTGATTGCTTCGGGATTCTCCGGACTTGCCGGCTTAATTGCTTTCGCTTTTTTATCCCTTTGGATATCCGGACTTATGGTAAAGCCGGTGGAAAATGCCTTTGAAAAACAGAAACAGTTTATATCCGACGCCAGCCATGAATTAAAGACGCCCATCACCGTAATCCTTTCCAACAGCGAACTGTTAGAGGACCAGATTGGAGAAAACAAACAACTCTCCTACATTAAGAAGGAATGTGACCGAATGCATCATCTGGTTACCTCCCTCTTAACCCTGACACATTTAGAGCAGGCGCAGCATACCCCCGCAGACAAGAGTGATTTTTCTTTAAGCGACGCCCTGTTAGAGCAGATTCTTCCCATGGAAAGCGTAGCCTTTGAGCGGGGAATTACCATGGTGGAAGATATCGATTCCGATATTACCTTTTATGGCGTCAAGGAGCAGCTGCAGCAGGTAGCCGACATTTTAATTGATAATGCACTGGCCTACACAAAAAAGGGAGGGGAAATTCATATTTCTCTGAACAGGACGCCCCACCACATCACATTTACCGTAAGCAATACCGGAGAGGAAATTCCTCCGGAGGAAAGGGAGCGGCTGTTTGAGCGTTTCTATCGGCAGGACAAGGCAAGAAACCGTTCCGGTGGGCATTTTGGGCTGGGACTTTCCATTGCCAGTACCATTGTTGCCCGGCATAGAGGCAGGATTCATGTGGAATCCGCAGATGAATTCAATTCCTTTATTGTCACCCTGAAAACCTCAGACAAATAACCATATAAAAATAGATACGTATAGTAAAGCGTCTGCTTTCGCCAATGAAAGCAGACGCTTATATTTTTCCGTTATATATCCCGGTACATTATGCGTACAGCGGATATTTGGAGGTAATGGATTTTACCAGCTCCATAGCCCTTTCCTCGTCCTTGTCAATCACTGCCGCCTTAATGGCGTCGGCGATGATAACCATGTCGTCCTCATTGGCGCCGCGGGTGGTGATGGCCGGGGTGCCTAAACGGATACCGCTGGTTACAAACGGAGACTTCGGATCATTCGGTACCGTATTCTTATTCGCCGTAATATGCACACTGTCTAAAAGCTTCTCCACTTCTTTCCCTGTAAGGCCAAGATTTTGTAAATCCACCAGCATCAAATGGTTATCCGTACCGCCGGAAACAATCTTGAAGCCTCTCTCCATCAATGCGCCGGCAAGGGTTGCCGCATTTTTTACCACCTGTGTCTGGTATGCCTTATACTCGTCAGACAAAGCTTCCTTCAGGCAGACTGCCTTTGCCGCAATCACATGCATGAGCGGACCGCCCTGGATTCCCGGAAAGACCGCTTTATTAAAGTTGTATTTCTCATTAACCTCATTGCTGGAAAGAATCATACCGCCCCTTGGACCTCTTAAGGTCTTGTGGGTGGTCGTGGTCGTCACATGGGCGTAGGGAATGGGACTCATATGTAAGCCTGCCGCCACGAGTCCTGCAATGTGGGCCATATCCACCATCAGTACAGCGCCAACCTCATCTGCAATTTCCCGGAAACGCTTAAAATCAATGGCTCTTGCATAGGCGGAAGCGCCTGCCACAATGAGCTTCGGTTTGCACTCCTTCGCAATGCGGAGCACCTCGTCATAATCGATAAATCCATCGTCATTGACGCCGTAAGGCACCACATTGAAATATTTGCCGGACATATTAACCGGCGAACCATGGGTTAAATGTCCGCCATGATTTAAGTTCATTCCCATAAAGGTATCTCCCGGCTCCATAATGGCAAAAAATGCCGCCATGTTGGCCTGTGCGCCGGAATGAGGCTGAACATTGACATACTCGCAGCCAAAGAGCTTCTTAGCCCGCTCTCTTGCTAAATCCTCAACTACATCTACATGCTCGCAGCCGCCGTAATACCGCTTTCCCGGATAGCCCTCTGCATATTTGTTGGTCAAAGGGCTTCCCATAGCCGCCATAACTGCCTTGCTGACAATATTCTCAGATGCAATCAACTCAATATTGTCATTCTGCCGGTTAATCTCATCCGTCATGGCCTTAGCCACTTCCGGATCTAAGTTACTGATTTCCTCAAAACTGTACATTCTTTTTACCTCCATAAAATAATAATGCGCCCTTGTAAATCAAATAAATGACGACGCACCTTCACGCCGTCATTATCGCTCCTGCCTGTATTATACAAAAGTCGTATGTTCAGGATCTGCTGGTTTGTACGGTGGCGGTAACGGCATCCATGCTATCACGCTTCGGTCCTTGCTGTCTTTTCCCCGGACCTGTATAATAAAACCGTTCAGCCGGAAGCTGTAGCTGCGCACTACCGTATTGATTCCATTGCTGCAAATAAATACATTGTTCTGCCGGATCTCTTCCACACTGGGCATCCTTTCACTACATAAAATCCATTGCATGCTCTCTTCTCCTCAATCTTCTGGTTTTCAGATTTATATATAATATTGTACACTGAAATATGTATTTAGGCAAGCAAGTATTTGTATTTGTTCCAAAGTTATTCCTTAATCACCGAACACCTTGCGGTAATCCTCTTTGAATTTCGCAATTCCCGCTTCCGTCAGCGGATGCTTCACCATCTGCACTAACACCTTATAGGGCACCGTAGCGATATGGGCGCCGGCAAGCGCACAGTCCATGACATGCATGGTATTGCGTACAGAAGCGGCAATAATCTCTGTCTCAATGCCATAATTATTAAAAATCTGCACCGTATCCCGGATTAAATCAATGCCCGGCTGATTAATGTCGTCTAACCGCCCTAAAAACGGGGAGACATAGGAGGCTCCTGCTCTGGCTGCCAGCAAAGCCTGGTTCGCAGAAAAAATCAAGGTCACATTGGTCCGGATTCCTTCACCGGACAGCACCTTTACCGCCTTCAAGCCCTCTATCGTCATAGGAATCTTTACCACCATATTCTTATGTAAGGCGGCAATCTCCCTGCCCTCCTTAATCATGCCCTCCGCATCCTCGGTCGAAGCCTTAATCTCACCGCTTATGGGTCCGTCTACAATGGAGGCAATCTCCTTAAGCACCTCGTTCACATTCCGCCCTTCTTTGGCAATCAGCGAAGGATTCGTGGTAACGCCGCAGATCACTCCCATCTCGTTGGCTCTGCGGATATCCTCTACATTGGCTGTATCAATAAAAAATTTCATAATTCCAGTACCCCTTTCTGGCGCAAGAAAAAACACATCAGGAGCAATCCCGATGTGTTCATTCTTAAACGCGGATGTCAATATTCTGTCCTACCATTGGATTAACTGAACGCTCCAGCATACTTGCTAACATCTGTCCATTTGCCTGATCTGCGTCCAATGCTTTGTTCATCATCATCAGACCAATTCCGCCAGACTGCAGATTCGCATTGGCAAGTACAGTGGAAGACATGCTCATTCCCTGAATCTCCATCTCGTCCATCTCCTTCACAGAATTCTTTTACTAGCTGATTCTTATTATAAATTAATTCCCCTCAAAATGCAAGATATAATCCTGAAAAAATCCATCCATTTCATCAAATACCCGCTGCCGCAAAACCTCATTGTGAATCTCATGCCGCATCCCGGAAGTTTGACAGTTGAATAAATAAAAAATACCTTGCGGACCGCTTGTGGTCTGCTTTTTTGATGTCAAATTTT
>CANREG010000067.1 GCA_947629565.1 uncultured Lachnospiraceae bacterium | reverse complement strand
GCGGGCAGAGCCCGCTAATAGGTCAAGGAACTGGTCCCTTGTGGGGTTTGGGGCAACGCCCCAAGGTCTTATGACATTAATATCTGCATTTTTCAAGGTTCATCGGAGCCTGTTTTTTTTCAGCTCAGTTTTTCATATGTCACTTGACACTACCTTATTGCATATATTTCTGTTTTCTATACCATCTGCCGGTATCCCGGCAGTCTGTGCCTGCATCATTTTTACAGCTTGAAATGCTTTCTTATACTACATTTCCCGCCTTCTGCTTCCCGTTCTGCGCCATCACGCCCACAAGCGCATGCGGAACATACAATTCCTCCAGATAATCTATCTCCTCTTGAGACAATGAGAGGTCCACAGCTTTTACCGCGCCCTCCACATGGGAAAACTTTGTTGCGCCCACCACAGGAACGGTCACTTTTGTCAAAAGCCATGCCAGGGAAATCTCCGTCATGGAGACGCCGCGCTTGTCGGCAAGCTCCGCCACGCGGGCAATGATCTGTCCGTCCGCCTCCGCCGTAGCGTCGTATTTCCCTTTTGCATAGGCGTCCTGCTCTAACCGCTTCGAGGTCTCGCCGGGGTGTTTGGAAAGCCGCCCTCCGGCAAGGGCGCTGTACGGCGTCATGGCAATGCTCTGGTCGGCGCAGAAAGGCGCCATTTCCCGTTCCTCCTCGCGGGCAATCAGGTTGTAATGTCCCTGAATAGACACAAACTCCGTCAAGCCATGTTCCCTCGCATAAAAATTTGCCTTGGCAAGCTGCCAGGCGAAGCAATTGGAGATACCGATATACCGGGCCTTCCCCGCTCTGACCACATTATGCAGCCCCTCCATAATCTCCTCCATCGGCGTGTGGTAATCCCACATATGATAGATGTAAAGGTCCACATAGTCCATGCCGAGATTGGTAAGACTCTGGTTCAGGTAAGTTTCGATGTGCTTCTGTCCGCTCACACCTGCATCAATCTCCTCCTGCGTCCGGGGCGTAAACTTCGTGGCAATCACATAATCCTCCCGCTTTGCAAAATCACGCAGCGCTTTTCCCACATACTGTTCGCTGGTGCCGTTCTGATAGGCGATAGCGGTATCATAGAAATTAATTCCAAGCTCAAGACCATGCCGGATAATCTCACGACTCTGTTCCTCATCAAGCGTCCAGCTATGCTGCCCTGTAGCTGCATTGCCAAATCCCATACAGCCCATGCAAATGCGCGACACTTTTAAATCTGATTTTCCCAAATTCGTATACTTCATTGAAAAACCTCCTTCTTTTTAATCTTTCAAGAGACCTCTCACACAGTTGTATGTGATCTCATAAATCGTCATAAACACATAGTTTACGCCCGCCTGCTCCATCGCCGTCCGCTGCTTCTCATTGACCACCGTATACGGATAGATCCCGAACATAAACGGAAAAAAGGTGTATAGGAAATGCTGTTTCTCCGTAATCGGCATCTCCGGAAAATACTGTTCCAGGCAACGCATGACTGCGCGCAGCGAGCCCCCGTAAGCCACCTTAAACTCTGTAAGCCGTTCTAACCGACTGCTGCTTTCCAGGTCATAATGGTTCATCGACATAATTTTGAGAAGCTGGGCTCGCTTTTCCAAAGAATGAGCCAGTTTATCGGCAAATTCATCCTTGGTAAGCGTTTCATTTTCTTCCCTCATCCGATCCAGATCGGCAATCCAAAGCTCATTTTCCCTCTGTAGCAAAGCGAGGAATATTTCTTCCTTTGTCTGAAAATAATTATAAATCGAAGTTCGGGTAAAGCTGGTTGCGTTTGCGATATCCTTCAGTGTAATCTCTTTAAAACTCTTTGTCTGATACAATTTCTCACAGGCATTAATAATTTCTTCTTTTCTTGCGTTTGTAAGTTCCGGTGATCCCTTTGGCATCTTGTTTTCTCCTTGTCAGTCTTATTTTACTTTATGGCGCATAGTCATTCCCGATCATTTCCAAATGTCCCGCTGACGTTCATGCACCTTTTTATTCTGACATCGTGTCAATATGGAGTATAGCACTATTCTGACACTGTGTCAATATGATTTTAATTTAAAATAAAAATTTCCGCACGCCGGTAGACATGCGGAATTGAGTTTCATACAAAATTTATTTTTACCAATCAACTTTGCGTTAGATTCTTATTCATTTTTTCCATTATTTTTTCTGGTCAGCGTTCCAATAATCTCATAGAGCGTCTGATACAGTTCTGCGGCTTTCTGCGGCTCTAATTTAACACAGGATGCAAGCCTTTCCGGAATGGCAACCGCCTTTTCCTTTAAAGCTTCTCCGGCTTCGGTAATCGTGATAAAAACATCCCGCTCGTCTGTCGCAGATCGCCGCCTTTCAATGTACCCTTTTTCCTCTAATTTCTTGAACAGCGGCGTAAGCGTACTGGAATCAAGAAACAATTTTTCTCCCACTTCTTTGACGCGCAGTTCCTTATGCTCCCACATAACCATCATCGTAATATACTGGGTATAGGTTAAATCCAGTTCGTCCAGATACGGCTTATATGCTTTTACAATCTCCTTGGAACAGGCATACAGCGGAAAACAGAGCTGATTTTCCAATTTGAGCGCAGCATATTTATCAGTCATGGGAAGCCTCCTTTGCTACAATCCGTTTTGCAAATTCCGCCGCCTGCCTACAGTCATTTTCATCCGGCCTTCCCTTGTGCAATACCATAAAAGAACCCCGACAGGAAAATTCTTCTGAAGCGAATGGAATGTTCTTTGCAGCAAGCAGTTTTGCCACCTGCTTGTAGGTGGATTTGATAACGGCTGCGGTGCTGATGTTGACCACTTTCCCAACCTTTACTGAAATTCCGTTTATGAATGTTTTTACGGCGTCATCCACTCCATAAGCATATACGGAGCTTCCTAAAAACAAAATGTCAACATCCTCGGTCAAAGGCTCCGATACGGGCTTTGCCGAAACGCCGACGGCCGCGGCAACTGCCTCCGCCAGCTTTTTTGTATTCCCGCTGCGTGTAAAATATCTTACTTCAATCTTCATCGAACAAGTATTTTGTGTTTTATAATCATAGTGAAACATCATAGCAATTCCTCCACTTTCGCTTTCAGCGCATCCAAAGACTCTGTCGGTTCAAATCGTGCGGCAATATTTCCATTTCGGTCAATCACGATTTTTGTAAAATTCCATTTAATATTTCCGTTGTTCTTATAGTCCTTATCCATCTTCTTGACAATAGGTTTCAAAATCAACGACATCGGACCTTTTCCGAAACCGCTGAAGGTGGTGTTGCCGGTAAGGTACTGATAAAGCGGACTGGCATTTTCCCCATTCACCTCCACTTTAGAAAACTGCGGGAATGTAATGCCATATCGTCCTGTACAGAAAGAGTGAATCTCATCATCACTGCCGGGAGCCTGCTCATTGAACTGATTGCAGGGAAAATCCAATATCTCTAACCCGTCCTTTTGATGCAGCTCGTAAAGGTCCTGAAGCTCGCTGTACTGTGGCGTAAAACCACATCCGGTCGCTGTGTTGACAATGACAAGCACCTTTCCCTTGTATTGCTCTAACGAAACTTCACTGCCGTCCTGCGCTTTTACTGTGAAATCATAAATATTCATAACCCTTCCTCCTTTTAATCTTTCAAGATTCAATCTTGTGCGATTGATTAGATTATATGCTATTCTTTTTCTTCTGTCAATAGGGCAACCGAAATTTTTTCCTAAAAAAAATCTTGCAATCAGTGCCAGAATCAATATATGCAGCGGATAAAAGATATAACAGCCATACCCTGTCAAAAGCCGGAATCTGGAACACCAGACCGCCAATCATGTACCAGTTAATGTATATCATGCCTGCAAGCTGCAAAAGCTCCCGCTGTTGCCAGTATAAATCTTTCTCTGCTTATGATAATGCTTTTTTTAAGTCTTCTATATACTGTGCCTGCTGTTTTTTCAGATAGGATTTGACAAAAGGTTTCATTATTAATTTTTTTGCCGTAACATCTTCTGTAAATTCGATTTCAGTCTGTCCGCCATTTCCCCGGAATATTCCAATCCAGTGTCCTTTTATGTTGTCATTTTCCATATCAAATTCCCAGCGTTGATACATTTGCGTTGAAGTAATTGTAAATCGGGTGGGATATTCACCCTTTGAATATTCTATAAATTCATTTTCATTCAAAATTTCAATTCTGCTTAAGTCGCTGCGCCATTCATAGTTTTCAAGGGATGTTACAATATACCAAATCTTTTCTACATTGCAATTAAACATAACTTTAATTTTAGAAACAGCCATTTTTTCTTCTCCTCATATAATATTCATTAAGCGTTTGCAAAAAACTTACAACTCCATATTTATTCACATGTGGGCCTCACTCCGTACCGGATTGGCTTTGGCGCTGATTTCCGTCACCGTCAGCCTGCCTACCGCCGTCCTAGCCATCATGGATTTATTATAATCAAAATTTCTGGTCGCTTCATATCTTGCCATTATGATATCGTCCATCGCCTTCTGCTTTTCTTCTCCTTCCAAAAAACATACATCGGCCTTTCCCATAACGCATTGATAATGCATCGTCACACTCTTCTTTTCCGCCATGCAGACCATTTCCTGAGGAATGTCCATCTCAAAGGAGCATACCGGATTCGCCTTTAGCAGTTCATATTTTCTTCCCGCCATGGCTCCATGAATGTAAAATTCAATCTGCCTGCCAACTACCCGGTATGCGAAATTTACCGGTACAATATAGGGATATTCCCCGTCTGCAAGCCCTAACCGCAGGACATCGCACCGGTCAATTATCTTAAGGATTTCCTCAAAATCCGTTACTTCTCTGTCCGTTCTTCTCAACCTTCCCACCCTCACATTTCCAATATCTACTCTAACATTATTTTAACTCATCATATTCTCATAATCCTGCAACTCATGAAAAATATTATCCACAAAAACTGTATTTTCTTCAATTCTATAATCCATACTTTGACCTCATATCAGAAAGCACATCATCTGCATCCCGATACTTTCCCTGTTCTCTGGAATTGTTTAGTTTTGCAATCATCTCGGATT
The DNA here is from genome assembly GCA_947629565.1 of uncultured Lachnospiraceae bacterium. Classification (GTDB taxonomy): domain Bacteria; phylum Bacillota; class Clostridia; order Lachnospirales; family Lachnospiraceae; genus CAG-590. The sequence goes on along the minus strand of CANREG010000067.1, from coordinate 8,578 downwards.
CTGTCATTGGCGCATAGGGATTATTCTCTACTGTGTGCCTCTTAATTTCAAAAGGAAATCCATTCAAGGCAACTGCCTGTTTCAAAAACATTCTAATAGCAGTTGTTGTATCCGTCCCTAAGTCTTTAAACAAAGAATCTGATTTTATTTTTAAATCGTCGTCTACCCTTACTTGAATTGTACTTGCCATAATAACACCTCCGCATTCATTGTAATGCAATTTCATTATCAAATCAATACATCTGCACTTCGTTTTCCTGCAAATAAAATACAGCATTTCCTGCCGCACTGTTGCATTGGCAAAAAATGCTGTATTTCCCTATTCTATCTCTCGTCCGCTTCCCCACTGTCAGCCCAGGTTATCTCAAAGTTGCTAATCAACTGCCGAATCAGCGGATACAAAACCTCTTTTAATTCAGGCAGCGTTACCGGCTGTTCATAGAGAATCACATTGTGGGCTGTGGAATTAACCAGTTCCACAATCATAAAAATCAGCATTTCCTGATTCTTAAACTTCCGGTCTGTTTCCTGAAACAGTTTTTCTATAAATTCTTCTGCATTTAGCACTCTATCCATAGGCATACTCATAATGGCATGCCGGAAAATTCCCCAGCTTAGGTTCTTAGCGATAAAGCGGAGCAACACCTTGTTATCATTTAACTGGTTTAACACATTATCGACCAGAAAAATCACTTTTTCCTCAAAACCCTGTATCTTCTCTTCATGGAGCGCCAACTGGGCCTTTTCAAAAATCTGCGACGCCTTTTTCCGAATCAGATAATCCCTTACCTCATATTTATCCTTAAAATACAGATAAAATGTGCCTTTCGCCAGCTTTGCCTTTTCCATAATATCCGCAATGGAAGTATCATTTAATCCCTTTTCAATGAACAGAGAAAAAGCCGAATCGACAATGGCATCTTTCTTTTTTTTCTTATTATCCTCCAGTTTACCCATGTGTTACCTCCTCTTGTGCCTGCTCCCGATTCCCCTATCCCATAACGCAAGTATAACACAAACTGTTTCTGCCGCAAACCCGCAGCCTGAAACGGCGGATTTGCGGCAGCTTTTGTCAAACAAGTTCTGATTAATCTTCGCTGTCAGAAATCTCGGCAGTCTGGAAAATGAATTTTACTTTTCCGTTCATTCCGTCTGCAATGCCGGAATAAGATTTGTAGACTGCCTTGTCTCCGGTGAGGGACTGGAACCGGTCTAACACCGTCTTAATGTTGTCGTTAAATTCGTCCTGAAGTTTGCCTGTCCCCTCATTTTTAAATTTATTCATGCCGGATACGAGGTCTAAAGAACCGCTCTGTAATTTATTGATACCGGCAGTCACATCATTTGTGGCAGTCTTAAGGCTTCCCACGCCTTTTGAAAGGTCTTTGGCTCCTTTGGAAAGCTCCTTGGCAGAGCTGTTAAGGGTTGCAGAGCTTTTGGTAATCTGGCTGATTCCCTCCGTAATCGTGGTACTGCTTGCCTCTAACTGGGCTGCGCCCTTTAACAGGGCTTCATTATTGCTGCTCAACTGCTGAACACCCGCATACAGGTTGGAGACTCCACCGGCAATGTCTGTAATTCCTGCGCTAATCGCTTCGTTAGAAGCTGCAAGCGTCTGGCCGCCTTGTCTAAGTCCTGATGCATTTTGGGAAATCTGGCTCATGGCTCCCGCCAGATTACGAGCCCCTATTGCCAATTCGGAATTCTCCCCTGTATTATTTATCATTTTACCAATGGTATCCTGCTGTCCCTGCTTTATAGCATTAATATATGCTATTACATTCTCAACTGAAGCTTGTTGTGCAGGTAACAAGTCGCTTTCCAAGGTTTTAAGAGATTGTATAATTGTACCATACTTAGCATAACTGTCATTTAATTGACTAAGACCTTGGTTAATTTGGGAAATCCCACCACTGACAGCACTTGAACCCGCAACCAAAGCGTTAACATTCTCTTCATTTGTCAACTGATTTACCCCGTTAATATAGTCCTTCAACCCTGCGGAGAACTGCCCATACTGCGTCGGGAAATCCTTCGTCCCCGCATACAATGTTCCGATACCTGCGTCAATCTGTTTCTCCCCTTCCACATAGCTCTTTACGCCCTGGGTAAGAGACTTGGTGCCTGTGATATACTGTCCGGTACCGTCTGTCAGGCTCTTTACACCGGCTGTATATTTGGATATTCCCGTTTTCAGTTTCCCTGCGCCGTCCGCTAAATCCGATGCTCCCGTATTAGCAGTTCCCACTCCTGCCGCATAGGTTTTAAAGCTGTCCTGGAGGGTGGTAAGACCGTCGGACAAGTCGGAAGAACCGGTCAGCAATTCATCTGTTGCACCGACTAAATCATTGACCGCATTTTCCACATCCTGAATATCATTTTCCTCATCTAAATCAATGTCGGAAAACTCATTGGAGGATGCTACGGTATAGATTGCGTCCATGGAAAAATCCTTTACCTCGGCGGTAATGGTTACGGTATCGCTGATTTTCTTTTCCATTTCCTCCTTGATGTCGCCGGACAGCTTCAGGCTGTCGGCAAGACCGGGAACGCCGTAGGCCACCAAAATCTGGTTAGAACCCTCTGACACCACCTTGCCCTGACTGACCTCGACCTCTGAAAACTGGTCCACAGGCAGGATAACAGCGGACGCCATTAAAAACGGCGTGTTCAGCTTTGTGGTCTCCCCGTCAATCTTATCTTCATAGGTGGCGTTATTCTCATACTGTATCGTCATTTCCAGCTTACCGCTCTTGCCCGCCATCTCTGAAGCCTTCATCTGTTTTCCGTCCAGTTTGTAGGAAATCTTTACGCCCACAGGCAGGGCTGCATTGCTTTTTCCCTGATAGTAAATGTCTGCGTTGTCCGCTTTCCAGGTAAGGGTTCCGTCCTCTTTTTGCTGGAACTCCTCGTCTCCCTTTACATTCTCGATATCCGTCAGGTTAGACACATCCGAAATATCCTCTTTTCCGGCAACATTTTTCAACCAGTCGGAAACGGTAATCTCATCTACCGTACCGTTAGCGTCCTGATTCACATATACGGTTTCTTCCTTTTCCACATTGCCCGCCGCATAGGATACATTTCCTGCGGCAGATACCATACTGATTGCCATTGCGGCGCTTAAGGTAAGCGCACATGTCTTTTTTAAATATTTCATAACAATTCCCTCCTATTTCTTAAATCGCTCCAAATCATTTATTTCTTCGTCTTTCCAATGGGAATATGCCGCATATCCCATGTTGTCTTGCAGATAACCGGATCAAATACCCAGAGCAGCGCGGGCAGTACGCATACCACCACAATCACGCTGATTATGGCTCCCCTTGCCAACAGGGTACAAATGGAACCAATCATATCAATGCTGGAATAAAGCGTAATTCCAAAGGTCGCCGCAAAGAAGCAGGAACCGCTGATGATAATGGACTTAATGGAAGTCTTATGCGCAATGGAAATCGCCTCCTGCTTGCTTAAACCCCCGATTCGTTCCTTATAGTAACGGCTGGTCATCAATATCGCATAATCCACCGTTGCTCCTAACTGGATACTGCCGATGACAATGCTTGCCACAAACACAAGCGATGTATGGCTGTAATACGGAATCGCCATATTGATAAAAATGGCAAACTCTATGACTGCAACCAAAATGACAGGCAGGGAAATGGATTTAAACGTAAGCAGGATAATGATGAAAATTGCTATAATCGACAGATAATTGACATTCTTTAAATCCACATTGGTAACATCCATCAAATCCTTTGTCAGCGGCGCTTCCCCGATTACCATAGAGGAGGAATCCACCTTTTTCACAATATCGTTAAGTTCTGCAATCTGCTGGTTCACCTCGTCAGAGGCCGTCTTATAATTGGAACAGATAAACATCAGCTCGTAATTATCTCCGGTAAGCATGCTCCGGTATTCATCAGGTATCATGGACTCCGGTACATTAACGCCCAAAAAGGAATTCATGCCCACTACCCATTTCACGCCTTTTACCTTTTCCATATCGTTAATCGCTTCCGTTTTTAGCTTGGCGTCCAAACCGGAGGGCATCATGACAATGTGCATGACATTCATGTCAAATTCCTCCTCCAGCTTCTTGTTGGCAATGGAAGAAGGAATATCCTCCGGCAGCCCCCTGTCCAGATTATAGTAAATGGATATATGGTTGTTGCCGTAAGCCGCCGGCACCATGCCGATAACAAAGGCCAATATGGCAATCCATCTGTATTTAATGATAAAAGCCGACAGCTTATGGAACTGAGGCAGCAGCTCTTTATGGGAAAATTTTTCAATGCCCTTATCAAATACAAGAATCAGGCAGGGCAACAGAGTGACACAGACAATTACTCCGATGACAACGCCCTTGGACATTACGATTCCCAAATCTTTTCCCAGCGCAAAGGTCATGGCGCAAAGAGCGGCAAATCCTGCTACAGTGGTTAAAGAGCTGCCGCAGACGGAACGGAAGGTATTGGATATGGCATGGGCCATTGCCCGCTCCCTGTCTTCCGGGAACCGCTCCTTGTTGGCCCGGTAGCTTTCCAACAAAAATATGGAATAATCCATGGTAACGCCTAATTGAAGCACCGCCGTTAAGGCAGTCGTGATGTAACTGGTCTCTCCGAGAAAATAATTGCTCCCTAAATTGTAAACGACGGCAAGACCGATACCGGACAAAAAGATAACCGGCGTCAGGAAGGAATCCATGGTAATCATCAGCACAAGCAATGTGAGCAGGGCCGCAATCACGACATAAATCGGTATCTCGCTTAAGGCTAAGTCCTTTACATCTGTTACCAGTCCCGTCATACCGGATATAAAGCATTTCTCCCCCACCAGCTTGCGCAGCTCAGAAACCGCCTGCATGGAATTATCCGCTGAAGTCGTGTCGTCAAACAGCGCAATCAGCATGGTGGCGTCCCCATGAAACAATGTTTCCTGAATCTCCTTTGGCAGCATTTCGGTGGGTACGGTAATATCCATAACGCTGTCATACCAGAGGACGTCTTTTACATGCTCAACTCCCTTAATCTCCTCCTCCAAAGCGCTGACATCCTTCATTGGCATATTCTCAACGATAATCATTGAAAATGCACCCATTCCAAATTCATCTACCATAATATTCTGCCCGGATACCGTTTCCAATGATTCCGGAAGATAACTCAGCAGATCATAATTGGTTCTGGTCTTCACCATACCAATAACAGAAGGAATGAGTAACAGAATACTCAAAGCGATAATCAGCGCCTTGTGTCTGGTAATCCATTTTCCTACTTTAATCATGCTATCTCTCCTTTTGAAACAAATTTGACCAACGGTCATTTTCTTCGTCTATGATAATAACTCAAAAATGACCGTTGGTCAACTATTTTTTTCTATATTTTAACAGTTCACACTTTTTTCACATTTTGCCGCACCTGCGCCCTGCACTGCCCGCCTCAAAAAAACCCGTTATTCCTCTCTGATAATGTGCTGGCTGCCCTTATAGGTGGCGAGGAAATATCCCCCGTACACCACAACTAGAAAGATAGCAGTTCCGATGACCGAGGGCAGAAGCTCCGACGGCTTGATGGATACGGAAACCATATTCAGGGCAAAGCGTATGCCAAAGACAGAATGAATGACTGCTAACACCAGCGGCGCAAAGAAGAAAATGGCAATCTGCCGGAACAGGGATTTATTAATCATCTCCTCGTCCACCCCAATCTTGCGAAGCACCGTATACCGCTGGCGGTTATCCGCATTTTCCGAAAGCTCCTTTAAGGCGAGGATTGCCGAGCTGGTAATCAGGAAAATAATGCCCAGATAAAGGGCAATAAATGTAATGATAACCGAAACCCCTTTTGCGGATTCGTATAATACTCTTTTCGACATTCCTGCCAAAGCCTTTATGCCGTCCTTTTCCATTCCCTGAATCAGTACGCTGTCATTATCTACAAAGATTTTTTCTATCTCCTCCGCCTCTTTCTCATTTTCCGCATTGTAATCCGCTGCCAGAAAATATTCTTTCTTCATGTCCTCCGTTAAGGGACAACTGTCCGGCACCAGAATCAGGCCGGTATTGGTATGGCTGTTGCTGATTTCAACGAAGCCCTTCCGGCACTCCTTATACCGGGGCACATAATCCTTCCCCGCTATGGTAAGGGAAATGCCTCTTTCCAAAGCCTTGTTCCTTATTTCCGTCATATTGTCAAATTCACAAAGTATCAGATATTCATTTTCATTTAATTCATACCGGGGCTGCCCATAGGCTTTGGCAATCCGGTTATAGTCTGACAGATGTAAAATCGTTTCCGGGTTGTCAAAGGCAAGCATCGGAAGCTGTGCTTTCACCTCGTCTGCCAGTTCCCCGAAGGTATCGATTAAGGTAAGCTCGTTAGTGGCATACAAAGGAATTTCAATTACATTTTTTAGTTTATCGTCTATCCCGTAACGCTTCAGGGTGTCGCTGACTGGCAGCCGGGAATCCTCCACTGCTTTTTTTGAATACTCCCCATTATCCGGAAGGTTGGCCGACTTATACAGGTTGATATCCACAGGCGTCATTTCCTCTAAATCGCCGGACAGCTCGTGGTTAAGTGCCAAGGCCGTCGACAGTACGGATACGGTCATAAACAGTAAGAGACAGATAATCGTCATACTGACCACAGTCGTGTTAATCCTGTTGTGAAGCTGCCGTAACACAAACAGGTTGGTTCCTCTTAGATATATCTTCTTCCTTGTCTGCACCAGCCTCAAAATAAATCCGGACAGGGACCAGAAAATCAGGAATGTAGCAATCACGCCCATCAGGATTGGCGGCTCTAACTGACTAAGGGAACGGATTGCGTAGTTTTTGTTAGTTACCATATAGTAGGCCCGGCAGAGCACCGCCACAGACGCCAAAAAGACGGGAACGCAAAGCAGGGGGCTTTTCATTTTGACCTTCTCATTTTTCCGTATGGCTGTCAGCAGGTCGATAAGCTTATACTTGGATACCGTAAAGACATTTAACACCATAACCGCCAGATACATCACGCCAAAATACAGGCAGGACTTAGAGGCTGCATCTTCGGAAAAGACAAACCGGTAACTGCTCATATCGGCCTCAAAAAGCCTCGCCACAATAGCAGACATAAGCTGGGAGCCGAACACGCCGGCAAAAAGCCCGATTACCAGGGAAAGCACGCCCACAAAAAAGGTCTCGTAAAACAGGATACGGGACACCTTTCCCTTGCTCATGCCGAGCATCATATAAATTCCAAATTCCTTTTTCCGCCGTTTAATCAGAAAATTGTTTGCATAGACAATCAGGAAACCCAAAACAATGGATACCAGCACAGAGACCATGCCAACCATCGAGGTCAACAGCTTTAATATCTCCCTTTTGCTGCTGCTGACTTCAAGCATGGCCTCCTGGCTGCCTAACGAGTTGAACATATAAAAGATTGCCACGCCCAGCACCAGCGTCAGAAAATAGACGCTGTAATCGGATATGCTCTTTCTGATATTTTTTAAGGACAGCTTAAATAACATCATTCAGTTCACCTCCAAGCAGGGAGACTACCTCGATAATCTTTTCAAAAAATTCCTTTCTGGTGTCGCCGCCCTTAATCAGTTCGTTGAACATCTGCCCGTCCTTGATGAACAGAATCCGGTCTGCATAGCTGGCCGTAAATGCGTCATGCGTTACCATTAAAATCGTGGCGTTCATGGTCTGGTTCAGGGTTTCAAAGCTTTCTAAAAGATGTCTTGCCGCCTTGGAATCCAGCGCCCCCGTCGGCTCGTCCGCTAAAATCAGTTTCGGGTTGGTGATAATGGCTCTGGCTGACGCCGTCCTTTGCTTTTGCCCGCCGGAAAGCTGATATGGATATTTATTCAAGACATCTACAATATCTAATTTAGCCGCAATATCCTTTACCCGGTTGTCAATCTCTATGGGGCTTATTTTTTGTATGGTGAGGGCCAATGCGATATTTTCATAGGCCGTCAGCGTGTCTAACAGGTTAAAATCCTGAAAAATGAACCCTAACTCCTCTCTGCGGAATTGATTCAGTTTTCCGCCCTTCAGCTTCGTGATATCCTCACCGTTAATCCGGATATGACCCGCCGTCACCCGGTCAATGGTGGAAATGCAGTTTAACAGCGTGGTCTTCCCGCTGCCGCTGGCTCCCATAATCCCTACAAATTCTCCCTCGTCCACCTCAAAGCTGATATTGTCAATGGCTCTGGTCAGGTTGGATTTATTGCCGTAATATTTTTCAATCTGTTGAACTTCTAAAATGTGCTGCATTTTGTTCATCCTTTCTACTTTTTACTTAACCTCTAATCTTATGATTCCCTACGCCTCTCAGGTCTCTTCCGGCAGCAAAACATTACAAATAAGAGCGCGCCGATAAAAAATACAGGAAATCTATTCTTTCGTTTTCTTTTTCTTTGCATCGTTTTCTCCTTTCCCTTTTATGGTTCTATTGTACACATTGAAAAGGGAAAGTGCCTGTTTTTAAGGTTACAATATGCTTACAATTTTGTAAGGTTGGGGGGGATTTAGAATTTTTCCAGAAATTTTTATATCTTATCAAACGCCCTTGGTTTG
>CANREG010000066.1 GCA_947629565.1 uncultured Lachnospiraceae bacterium | reverse complement strand
TCCACATCAAATCCTAATATCTCATAATCCGGAAAGATACGGCGGATGGATTTGGCAATGGAGCCGCCGATTAAGCCCAGACCAATAAAACCAATACTTGTGCTGTTTGTCTTTTTCATTGTCTTCACCCCATATTCCATGTAATTCGTTTATGCTGTATCTTATTTTAGTCGGTTCTTTCCAATGTGTCAACACTTTAAATTGTTAAAGTAGCAATCTAACAATCCCGCAGGGCGGCAAGCTCCGTTTCCGTCAGCCTCTGGCAATCGCCGGGGTTCATATCGGAGGGCAGGGCAAGGGTTCCAAAGGAAATGCGGCGCAAAAAGATGACCTTTTTGCCAACCGCCTGAAACATCCGCTTGACCTGATGAAATTTGCCCTCCTGTATCGTTACATTAATATAGGAAAGGTTTTCTTCCGGATTTGTGTCCAGTATGCTGAGTCGGGCGGGAAGGGCGGTATCTAAATCCTCGTCGCCCACAGGCACCCCTTTGGCAAATAAGGACACATCTTCGTCTGTTACCAGTCCTTCGACGACGGCGTAGTAGGTCTTGTCCACATGCTTCTTTGGGGATAAGAGCCGGTGCGCCAGAGCCCCGTCATTGGTAATCAGCAAAAGCCCTTCTGTATCGCGGTCAAGCCGGCCTACGGGAAACAGGTCCTTTCGCTGGCTGTCAACTAGGGACAGGACGGTGGGATGAACATTGTCCTTTGTGGCGGACACATAGCCCATAGGTTTGTAGAGTAAATAATATTCGTACTCTTCCAGATGTATAATTGTTCCCTGGCAGGAAATAATATCCATATCGGGATTGATTTTTAAATCCGGTGTTACATTTGTTGAGTCATTGACAGTCACGAGCCCCCTTTTTATATAGGATTTTACCTGGGAACGGGTTCCCGCACCGGCGTCTGCCAGGTACTTGTCCAGCCGGAAAACAGGCATAGGAATTACCTCCTTTTGTGAAATTTATATAAAATTTACAAATAATATTGTAATTTTTGTGAAATATTATTAATGTAATAGTATCTTAACATATTTGCAAGGAAATTCCTACGTTTTTGGAGAATAAATTGCTTTTTGGTCGGATTAGGATAAAAAATGCAGGGTTGACATTTATTTTGCTAGATGATATATTACAAATTGTAACAAGTTTGTAACATTTTAGAAAATTAATAGCTTGTCAATGAATATCAACTTAGTATAGGCGAGACAGTAATCAAGCTGAAAGTTGATGGAGGAAGGTAAGATGCGGCATAACAGAAGAGCTGTAATGACAGAGCAGTATAAGCTCTATATGAAGAAGCACATTTTTAATGGAAGATATTTTGTGCGGAACTTACAGATTTTTATGTGTGTGGTGGTAGTAACCGCTTTAGTAATCGGCGGCTTTATGTTGGGGAATTCTGAGCCAGATAAGATGGCTTCAGCAGACATATCTGTAGATGTGAAGGATGCGTTGTTTGGAAACAGTGAAGAAACAGGCAGCGTAGAGAGTGTATCAGAATCAGATACTACGGAAGCTGCGGCAACAACGGAAAAAGAAATAACAGTTACTGAACAGGCGGCAACAGAGGCAGTGGCTGCGCAGGCAACAACAGAAGAAACAACGGTTCAGGCAGCAACGGAAGAAGCAACGGTTCAGGCAGCAGAGACGAAGGAAGAAAAAGGAAAATTTGCAGATAAATGTATTGCAGATGTAGAAGAAACCCTTAATATAAGAAAGGGACCGGACAAGGAGACAGAGTTTGTCGGTTCCATGAATCCGGGAGCTATTGCAACCGTTCTGGGAACAGAGGGCGAATGGACAAAGATTAAGTCTGGTGATGTAGAGGGATATGTATTATCAGAATATGTCAAGACCGGTGAAAGCGCTGAGGAAATGGCGCAGGAGTATGTAACCCTTCGGGGAACGGTTTTGGAGGATGGCGTGAATATCCGTTCAGAGCAGTCAACGGATGCAGACATCTTGGTGGTATTAGATAAAGATGATACGATTACCGTATTAGAGAATACAGCAGATTCACAAGAAGACAAGAACGCAGAAGACGGAACGGCAGAGAGTGAAACGGTGGTTCCGGCCATGGCGCAGACGGGCGCAGCACAGGCGGGAATTACGGAATCTGTTGAGGCCGCAGTGAATGTACAGGACGAACAGCCGGCACAGACGGAGAAACAGCAGGAAATCACATGGCTTCCGGTTATGTTAGAGGATGGCCAGACCGGATATGTATCCGCTGATTTGGTAGATGTAGATGAGTTATATGAGATAGCGGTATCCGCTGAGGAATTAGAAAGACAGGCAGCCGAGGAGGCAGCCAGAAAAGCGGCTGAGGAAGAAGCGGCAAGACAGGCGGCTGCGGCTGCAAGTCAGAGCCAGTCATCAGGAAACGGTAACAGCAGTAATTCTTCCAATAGCAGCAGCTATCAGGGAGCAACCACAACGCCGGTAACGGCTACTGAATCAGGTGAATGTTTGGGAACCTTTACGATAACGGCCTATTGCGGATGTGATAAGTGCTGTGGCGGAAAGAAGACAGCCAGCGGAACAACGCCGACAGAGGGGCGGACCATTGCTGCAGACACAAGTATCTTACCATATGGAACAAAGGTCGTCATTGATGGGATTGTGTATACTGTAGAGGATTGTGGAAGCGGTGTAAATGGCAATCATATTGATATCTTTTTTGCCACTCACGAAAAGGCGGTAGCTTATGGAACAAGGACAGTTAAGGTCTATAAATATTGATTAAGAAATAAAAGCAGGGCATTTCAGTTCATTCTGGAATGTCCTTTTCTTATGCTCGAAAAAATGTTACACTATAATATATTTGAGAGAAGGATATCAAAGGCATGAGGGATAAGAAGATTTTATTGGTGGAAGATGATTATGCGCTGGCTATGGGTACAGAATACGCATTGCAGGCGGAGGGGTATCAGGTAATTCATGCGGGGAATCTGGAAGAGGCCAGAAAGGCGCTTAATTCCCACTTGGATTTAATTCTGCTCGATGTGATGCTTCCGGATGGAAATGGGTATGATTTTTGCTCGGAACTGCGAAAAAAAGACAGGGAGATCCCGATTATTTTTCTCACCGCAGTGGGAGAGGAAGCGAATATCGTACAGGGATTGGATTTAGGTGCAGACGACTATGTAACGAAGCCCTACAGGGTAAAAGAGCTGTTGTCCAGAATTGCGGCCAATATCCGGCGCAGTGAGCGGGTGGATAAAGACAGGGAACCGGAGGTATATTCTTTTGGCAGCCACAACTTTTATATCCGGGAGTTTCGGCTGTTAGACGGAACGGAGCCGGTAGACTGTACGCCCAGCGAATTACGGCTTTTAAAGGAGCTGGTCTGCAATGAGGGACTGGTATTATCAAGAAACCGTCTTATGGAGAAGCTCTATGATACGGAGAATGCCTTTATTGACGATAATACGCTGTCAGTCTATATGAAACGGCTGAGAAGCAAGCTCTCGCAGGATGCAGGCTATATTGAGACGGTCCGGGGAGTGGGATACCGTTTTCGGCGGGAGGATAGTGCAGCCTATGAAAAGTGATTATGAGCGCATAAGGTTTAAGAGGAGTTATTGGCTGGGAGTGGCCGGGTTGACGGCTGCGCTGGCAGCGTGGCTGTATTATGCCCTGAATGGATGGTCATGGAAGCTGTCGGCTGCCCTTATCCTTGTTCTGGCCTTTGCTTTGGTTATCTATATCAGGATATACCGGATCATGGATGGTGTCTATGGTGATATGGAAAATATATCCGGTATTATGGCGGAGCTTATGGACGGAGAAAACCCTCTGCCGGAGGAGGAATACCGGGAGGGAACGATTGGACTCTTATACACGAATTTTTATAAGCTGGTGGAAATGCTGCAGGAGAGCCGGAACCGTGAGATACAGGAAAAGATTTTCTTAAGGGATATCATTTCGGATATTTCTCATCAGTTAAAGACGCCCATGTCCTCCCTGATCGTCTTTGTTGACCTGCTGTTAGAAGATAAGGTGGAGGACAGGGAAAAGCAGAAACAGATATTAAACGAGGCGGCAAACCAGTTGAGCCGTATGGAATGGATGGTTCTCTCCATGCTGAAACTGGCACGGATAGAGGCGGGCGCTATTCAGTTTGAAAAGAAAAATATGATGCTTTTGCCCGCTTTAAAGCAGGCCGCAGAGGGAGTGCAGTTTTTGGTAAAGGAGAGGGAACAGGAATTATCGGTTGCCTGCGCTTCAGATATAAGCCTTGTCTGTGACGGGGACTGGCTGGTGGAGGCTCTTATCAATCTGTTAAAGAATGCCTCTGATTATTCCGGTTCCGGGAAACGAATCTGTTTAGAAGCAGAGCAGACCAATGTGTATACCAGAATATATGTGAAGGACGAGGGAAGTGGAATTCCGGAGGAGGAACTGCCCAATATCTTTAAGCGGTTTTATCGGGTGAATCAGGCAGTGAATCCCAACAGTGTGGGAATCGGCCTTTCCCTGACAAAGTCCATTGTGGAAGGCATGGGAGGCAGTATTCAGGTGAAAAGTGAAGTGGGGAGCCATACCTGGTTTGTGCTGACCTTTGTGCAGTAGGAGATTTTGAAAAAAACAAGATTTGATTATATAAATGTGATAAAAATAATATCAAAATAAATGTGATGGCCTTTTGCTGAGGGAAAATATCACAAAAAACGCCGATTTGAGGGCAAAATTAAAAATGTGAAAATCAGCCATGTGTTTGTTTCCGATTGTGTGGGGAATTATTTATACAAAAACCGGGTAAAAAAGGAGGATAAATCTATGAAACTGGATTTGACGGAGGTATATTATGCGCTTTCTTTTTCATTGGACGCTGTGGAGAAAGAGCTTGTGGGAGTCACGACACATCACGCAAAGCGGGTGGCATATTTATCCATGCTTTTGGGAAAGCAGTTTGGAATGGCAGGAGCGGAGCTGTCGGATTTGGTTGGCTGCGCATTGCTGCATGACAATGCGTTGACGGAGTTTATCAGGGAGGAATACCAGCAGGGAAAGAGAGGAGGAGAAAAGCTGCCGTTTAGTCGGCATTGTGTGATTGGCGAGGAAAATATACAGCTTTTGCCTTTTCGGACAGATGTTACAGATGTAATCCTGTATCATCATGAGAATGCAGACGGAACAGGCCCCTTTGGCAAAAAGGCGGAGGAGACCAACAAGAAAGCCCAGATAATTCATCTGGCAGATACGATTGATATGGAATGGGATCTGCCGTCACTGAAAGAGCAGGAGTATGCGGAGCTGTGCCGGAAACTTCTTGAAGATAAGGACAGGCGTTTTGCTGCGGATTGCGTGGAGGCGTTTTTAGCGGCATTGGATTTTCAAAAACTTAGGGAAATGCAGACCGAGGGCATAATTTATTGCTTGAAAAAAGAACTTCCGGAGGAGTATGACGAATATACGGATGAAGAAATCCATAATATAGCGGAATTATTTGCCAGAATAGTCGACTATAAATCCTCCTTTACCAAGGACCATTCCCTGGGCGTTGCGCACAAAGCGGAGATTATGGCAAAGGTCTATCAGTATCCTCCGGAAAAGGCAGTCCGCTATTATTTTGCGGCGGCGCTCCATGATATCGGGAAACTGATTATTGATAATCAGATTTTAGAGAAAATCGGGAAGCTGACCGAAGAAGAATTTGGCGAGATGAAAAATCATGCCGCCGCTACATATGAAATCCTGCGTCAGATTAAGGGATTAGAGGATGTTACGGCGTGGGCGTCCCGACACCATGAGAAGCTGGACGGCTGCGGGTATCCCTTTGGCATGACCGCCAGCGAATTGAGCAAGGAAGACCGGCTGATGGGCTGCATTGATATCTATCAGGCGTTGACGGAAAAAAGACCTTATAAGGACGGTTTGAGCCATGACAAAACGATTGCCATGATGCGGGACATGGCGGAAAATGGGAAGATTGATAGGGAAATTGTAGAGGATTTGAACCGCACTTTAAGTAACTCCCTTTAGCATTTCTAGGATTGCCGGGCTTAAAGGCAGAGCGCAGGGGCTTACCCTATGGAAGCCCAGTTTAACAGTGCATTTTGCACACCGGCATAGTAGGTTCTGCTGACCGGAATGGTCTCATGGTTTTTAAGCTCGATACCGTACCGCCAGATAGAAGTGATGGCGGGCAGGGAAACAATATAACTGCGGTAGCACTGGACAAACTGCTGCGGGGGCAGTTTGGAGAGCAGGGAGTTTAAGGGCACTGAAATATGAAGGATGCTGCCGTCCGCCATATGGATTGCCAGTTCCTTGTTGTGGATGTCGAGATACAGTACATCATCTATCCGGAAGCTGACGGAGTGGGAGGGCGAGCTTAACACAATGGTCTGCGTCTGGTGGCGGCGGTAAGCCCGCTTCAGGGCGTCTTTCAACTCTGTCCGGGATACCGGCTTTAAGAGATAGCCGAGGGCTTCGACCTTGTATCCTTCCGGGGCGTAGTCCCTTGTGTTGGTAATAAAGATAATGGGGACCTGATTGTTCTCGGCGCGGAGCTTTTGCGCAAACTCCAGTCCGGTCTGCTTCTCCATTAAAATATCCAACAGCAAAAGGTCCATGGACGCGCCGGGAGTATGCAGGTAATCGTTCATTTCCACTGTGCTGTGAAAGGTGTGGATGCTATGCTCCACGCCCATTTCTGCTAAGACTGCTTTGGTAAGCGTCACAATATTTTCTAAAAAAATCGGTTCATCATCACAGATTCCAATATCATACATCGTTCAAATTCCTTTCAGCTTGCGGGGGGAGGTGCAGAGGTTGGCAGTAACGGTAAAAATGTTGTCTTTTATGTCGGCGCGGAAAATGCCGTTATATTTTTCGGCAATGCGTTTCATAATCGGAAATCCATAGCCATGGGCGGTCTCGTTGGATTTATTGGTGTCAAAACCGCTTCCGGCAGGATTGAGTAAGGCCGGTTCGCAGGGATTTTCACACAGGAAATACAGAAAATTCCCGCTCTGGCGGATTGTCAGGGAAAAATGCCGCCGTTCTTCCTCCAAGCCGGAAACGGCTTCTAAGGCATTGTCTAACATATTGGAGAGAAACTGACACAAATCCATATCCTCCATTAATATGGGGTGAGGGACCTGAATGGAATACCGGCTTGCAATGTTCGCTGTCCGGGCCCGCTTTTCATATTCCGCCAGCATGGAATTTAAGAGAATATGGGGGGTATAAAAAGCATCCGTATTACCGGCGTCAATCTGGGAAATCCGATTGAGGTAATTTTCGGCGCCCTGATAGTCCTGATTCTTGAGCAGGATGGAAAGGGCTGTCATGTGGTGGCGGAACTCGTGGCGCAGTTCCCGTTCCTTATCTGTGTTTTCCGCCATGAGCTTGTAGTGGTTGACGGCAATTTCCAGAGAAGCCTGCTTGCTGGCCTGCTGCTGGATTGTCTGCATCGCGCGCAGGATGATGGCCGTAATAATCAGCATGAGAATACACATCGCCCTCGTGAAAACAGAGAGTATCCGGTTCGGCGTCCAGCCGTTGCTTATGGGAATCTGGTAGAAAAGGAGCATAGCCATAAAGAAAGTGCCGGGAATCAGCGTGAACCATTTCCATACTTTCGGCTCAATCTGGCTGTCAAAGGCGCTGCGGACGAGTTTCATCACTCTCAACATAGGATAAAATAAGATTATGGTGGACAGAAACTGAGCCAGTAATACGCCGGTATCGTACAGATATTTTACATCAACAAACCAGCCGTGTATCATGGAAACCAAAAAGCCGTAATTTAACGCCAGAACAACCGTATAGAGCATATGGCTGACGGCTGCCCGTGTGCAGAGAAAAAATAAGGCGACTAAAATGCCGACTGTCAGCAGAAAAATCAGATTCAGCGGGAGAAAAGAGTTGTAGGTGCCGGAGGGAATATCCATAGCGACATACATACAGGTAAAGATGACAGACATAATAACCAGAATGGCGCTGAGGATTCCGATTACCCGCTTTTTGGGATAGCGGAAATCATCAATAAAGGGATAAATACAAAAAAAGGCGCAGGGTAAAAGCTGCAGATAGAAACCGGCCAGGCTGTGCAGAATCGCCGACACCATGAAAAACACCTCCTAAACACAAGGAATAATACCAATGCAGGTACGATTCCCCTGCCTTTTTATAATAATATAGGAAAACCGGCCTGTCAATGGAACGCCCCCGAAAAACGCTTTCCGCTTGCACTCATAAAATGCATTTCACGCAAATTGCTTGAAAGTTTGTTTTGATATGTTAAAATTAAAAATTGGTAAAATATGATGATTACGGAAGGTGTGGTATAAGCCATGAAGAAGAGAAATATATGGATAGCGCTTATCCTTATGGCGGCGGCGCTGACAGCGGGCTGCACAGCCGCTAAAGAGGGCGGGGGCGCCATATTAGAGAAGGGGCAGTCGGATATCGCCTATGTGCAGGAGAAGGGAACTTTGGTTATCGGCATTACGGATTTTGCCCCCATGGATTATAAGGAAGGGGAAAAATGGATTGGCTTTGATGCGGATATGGCAAGCGCCTTTGCCAAAGAGCTTGGAGTAACGCCGGAATTTAAAGAAATTGAATGGGACAATAAGACGCAGCTCTTAGAGGACGGCACAATCGACTGTATCTGGAACGGAATGACGCTGACGGACGAACTTCAGGAGAGCATTTCCTGTTCGAAGCCCTATCTTTCCAATGCGCAGGTTATCGTTATGCGCAAGGATAACCGGCAGGAATATGAAACCGTAGAGGACTGCCAGCATCTGCTGTTTGCAGTGGAGACGGGTTCTACCGGGGAGGCGCTTCTTCAGGAGAAAAATTACCGTTACGCAGCCTTTGAGACGCAGAAGGAGGCGCTGCAAAGCGTATGCGACGGAGAGTCAGATGCGGCGGTGATTGACATTATCATGGCGGCCTACTATACGGAAAAGGAAGAGGGCTTCCGGGATTTGGAATATCAGCTTAACCTAAATGATGAAAAAATATGCGTGGGATTGCGCAAAGATTCCGACCTGACAGAGAAGGTGGACAGTTTCTTTGCAAAATCAAGGGAGGACGAAAGCATTTATGAGACTGCAAAGCAGTATGGAATAGAGAGCGCCGTTTTAGAGCAATAAGAAAGAATTATGACGTACATAGGAAAAAAGGAGGAAATCATGGAAAATATTAGCGAAAAACAGTCTTTTGCAGGGAGCATTAAGGGGAGGATTATTCTTTGCGCAGTTGTGAGTACGATTGTGATTATTTTGGCGACTGCGGGTATCAGCAGCGTGGTACTGCACAGCGCCCTAAAGACCAGCGAGCATAATACGCTGATTTCAGAAGCGGAGGGAACCAGCGAGATTATTGATGAATGGCTGAAGGGACAGGCGCAGATTGTGGAGACCATGAAAAGCGCAATCGAGGATATGGATAAGAACGATAAAGAGGCGATTATGGATTTTCTGGAGGTCAATCTGGCCCAAAATGAAGATGCGCTGATGTATTACTGCTGCTTTGGCTATAACGGCGGCGTGCTTCCGGCGGACCATTCCACCCTTGACCTTGACCCCACAACGAGAGACTGGTGGATAGACGCCATGGCGGAGGGAAAGTTGATTTATACGGCGCCCTATACGGATTTTGCCACAGGACAGATGATTGTCTCCATTGCGGTTCCCTGTGAGATTGGGGGCGAGCAGGCGGCTGTCCTCGCGGATATTACCATTGATAATATGCTTGCACTGGTAAAAAATGTAAGCGATGATAAGAGCATACAGACCTTCCTGCTGGCAGAGGACAATAGCGTGATTACCCATGAAAATGAGGATTATCTGCCGAAGGAGGAGGGCAATACCATTTTGACAGATGAATTGCAGATTGATTTAGAGGACGACGGCGTTTCCACATTTACCGACTATGACGGCAGAACGAAATACAGTATTGTAAAGCCGGTGGCAACTACCGGCTGGAAGCTGGGAATTACCCAGGATACCTCCGTAATCCGCAAGAAGGTGAACCGGAACCTGATGCCGCCGCTGATTGTGGATTTGATTCTGCTGATTGTATCGGTTATCGTGCTCAATATCATAGTTACCCTTATGTTAAAGCCTGTAGGCGAGCTAAAGCGGTTTGTCAAGGAAAAGGTAATCGGGATTGCGAATTGCAAGAGCGACAAGTCCGAGGTAAAGGAGATTAGCTATCTGATTGGGGAACTGGAGGAGAGGGTTATCTCCACTATCCACCAGACGCAGCAGGAGACGGTACATATTCAGGATATGGTGTCAGGCACCAATTCCCATGTGGCAAAGATGAGCGGCAATATTATGGAAATCAGCGCCATTATGGAGGAGACCGGAGCCAGCGTAGCAGAGCAGACGCAGAGTATCGGCAATATCGACGACACATGCAAGACGGTGACTACGGCCATTGACGAGCTTGCGGAAAATGCGCAGACAATTACCAGCCGGGCCAATGAGATTATCACCAGGGTAGAGCAGATGGTTCCGGAAGTGCTTCAGGATAAGGAGGGCGCAATTAAAGTCACCATAGACAGCCGGGAGAAGCTGAAGACGGCTATTGAGGAGACAAAGGTAATCGGACAGATTGTAGAGGTGTCCCAGGCTATCAGCGCCATTGCCGAGCAGACCAATCTGCTGTCCCTAAACGCCTCCATTGAAGCCGCAAGGGCAGGGGAGTCAGGCAGGGGCTTTGCTGTGGTGGCAGAGGAGATTAAGAACTTAAGCGAGACGACCAGCAGCGAGATTGAAAAGGTAAATACCCTGACCGGCAAGGTGATAAAAAGCGTGGAGTCCCTTTCGCAGGCAAGCAACCAGATTATTACATTTTTGGATGATGTTGTGATGAAGGATTATGACAAGCTGGAGACATTGGCAGATAACTATAAAGAGGACGCAGCCTACTACGCTCAGGTCAGCAATACCTTAAATGAGAATACCAATGCGCTGCGCAGTTCCATTGCCAATATCAATAATATTATTGGTACGATTAATCAGTCCCAGCAGGAATTAGATGAGGCTGTGCAGTCTGTAAATGACAACTTGCAGGAGATTACTTACGCCAGCGAAACGGTTTCCGACGAGACGCAGAATGTGATGAACAGCATATCCTCTTTGCAGGATACGGTGCAGCAGTTCCAGGTGGGATAAAGATAAAAAGTGGTCGTGTATAGGCGGAGGGGCCGGAATTCAAATTAATAATTTTGTCTATAGCAAAAGGGATATTCCATTATGTTGTTTTGGAATATCCCTTTGCCATATTCAATGCAGAAATTTGTTCACGCCTGTTGTGCTATATGTTCTTGCTGTTTATTCTGTTTCTGATAAAATCCGTTAGGATTTTTGCTGGTAATTAATCTATTGGTCACTGGCCGCTTGTTTTGGCCAACCTGTTACAGTAACAGTTTCGTCGCAATACAACACAGTCAAAGCGGTATTATTGTTTACATCAAGACTGGTTATATTATTACCTGTGCAACATAACCGAAATAAAACGGTATTGTTGCTCACATCAAGACTAGTTAATTTATTATTATCACAAACCAACTCAGTCAAAGAGGTATTTTTGCCCACATCAAGATTAGTTAACTGATTATCAGTACAATACAACACAGTCAAAGAGGTATTATTACTCACATTAAGACTGGTTAATTTATTATCACCACACCACAACACAGTTAAAGAGGTATTATTACTTACATCAAGGCTGTTTAGCTGATTGCGCTCACAATCCAAATAAGTCAAAGAAGTATTATTGCTCACCTCAAGGCTGTTTAGCTGATTGCTATGACAATCCAAATAAGTTAAAGAAGTATTGTTGCTTACATCGAGGTTGGTTAACTGATTATTACAACAACCCAACACAGTCAAAGAGGTATTATTGCTCACATCAAGACTGATTAATTTATTATCAGTACACCACAACTCAGTCAAAGCAGTTAATCCCTCAAATGAAAGACTTCCTTGTAAATTAATGGCATCAGCACCAGTCCAGAAAATTCCTGTTAATCGTCCATTTTCATTCCAAGAATAATCGGTAGAATCATTTAAATCCATCGGTATTTCAGCACCCTTTGAAATTTGTTCCTGAATAATTTTCTTCAAAATTGCTACATCTTGAGCGTTTTTTCCTTCCGTATTTTCTAAAGTAACTTCTGTTGTTTCTGTTGTCGGATTTTCTGTTGGGACTTCTGTTGTCGGTTTCTCTGTCGTTGTTTCTGTTGTACTGGAGTTTTCTGTTGTTGTAGATTTTTCTTTAACGGTTACCTTATAAGTTGCCTTCTTACCTGTACCGTCTGCTGCCTTAACAGTAATTGTTGCTGTCCCAACGCCAACGGCTTTTACGAGACCATTTTTAACAGTTGCAATTTTTTTATCAGAAGTTATCCATACAACATTTTTCTTGCCGCCTTTGCCTGTTTTAACGGTAGCAGTCAGCTTTGTACTGTCTCCTACAGTAAGTGTGCCGGAAGTTTCGTTTAATTTAATACTTGTCACTTTCCCTTTTATAACCTTTACGGTTACATTTGCTTTTTTTCCGCTATTGAGTTTGGAAGTGACTGTAACCTTTGCCGTACCAGTGCTTTTGCCTGTAATCACTCCCCTGTTGTTGACAGTGGCTATTTTCGTGTTGGAGCTTTTGTAGGTAACCTTCTTATTTGCTGCTTTATCAGGCGTAACGGATACTGTTGTTTTCAGGGTAGCCTTTTTTCCCTTTGCAAGATAAATGGTCTTACTTCCGGTTAATGAATCAACGGCAGTGATTTTCTTTACTTTTACCTTTCCCGCCGCTTGCGCATTCCCGCCGGGTACGGATAACATACTTAGCAGTAATGCCATAGCCAGAAATATTGCGTTCAGTTTCTTCAATTTTTTCATAATCGCTTCTCCTTTATCTAAAAATATTTCTATATAATTATATCAAAATTCACAAAAATGGCAATACAAAAGTAATGCAAATGTATGTTGATAGTATTGCAAATAAGTTACTGAAAAAACACATAATTTGTAATACGATTATAATATAGGAGGTATGAACCATGGCAATTCAGATTAAGTCTGACAGGAAAGAGACAGAAAATAAAACGGTGCGTTTTCCGGTAGATTTGATTGCGCGAATTGAGGAAGTGATGCGAGATAAAGATGTTTCTTTTACCGGATTTGTTTTGCAGGCGTGTGAATATGTTTTGGATGAGTTAGACAGGGAAAAGGAAATATCTTCATAGAACATAATATCTATTATAAGACGATAAAAGGACGCTCTAAAGATTTGTGTACGGAGTGTCCTTTTATATGTGTTATAACAATTAATAGTTTTCGAAAGTATTTGATAGCAGAGAGATTACTGTGATTGAAATATCTGTCTGGTTAAAATTATAATGGAAATAAAAACGAAAATATCATTAGATAAAACAGAGGAGTGATAGGTATGATGTATCCATTTTTGACACTGGAAGATAATACAGAAATTGTTCATTCGGAACAATTAGAGAATGGTGAGGTAAAAGTTTATATAGAAACACCGGATGAAAAAGATTGCTTTCATAATATGACCTGTTATCTGCCTTCCTACAGGCTGGAGGTTAATGGCTATACAACGGAAGATGTTAATTACTATCTGGATATCATTAAATCAACGGCTCATTTGATTATTGAATTTTCAAAAGAAGGAGGTTTTATGAATGTCTCAGATTTTTAAAATAGCTATATTTTTTAATGTTTTTTGATTATAATAATCATGTATATTTCTTGAAAACCGGAGGAATTGCCATGAATGAAGCCTGAACGAATGAATAAGGTGGGGAATAAAGTTGGGAAAAAGGTTGGGAATAAAAAAGCCCTTAAATTCACGAAGGCAAAAAATCATTCAAATCTTACAAAAATTTTGTGATACAAAATGCGTATCTGGCGAAAACCGAAAGGAACTCTAAGACGAGCAATGGAAATTGTAAATAATATGTTGCAAACGCAGGGGAATAGCGGTAGATTTATTCACGATTCTGTGGTACAATTTATTGAAAAATGGATATATATCTGTCCGACAAATCGAAATTTATGGAGGATAGCCAAAAATAATGAAGGATAAAAAGCCAGTAAGCAAAAAATTGATAATGT